>JACXTQ010000164.1 GCA_016919605.1 Methylovulum sp. | reverse complement strand
AAGGGGTATTTTCAGATGGGCTACGCAGCTTCTGATAGTTAAGTTAATGTTTTAATCTAAATCAATTTTTTATATCGGATGACGTCGGGCAGAAACAGCCTGCCCGACCTGTGTTATAACCCATTTTGCCCCCCCTATGACCAAAACCATACTTACCACTTGCCCTTATTGCGGTGTCGGCTGCGGTGTCAATGCCGTAGTCGATCACTCCCAGCGTTCTGTCAATATTCAGGGCGACAAAAACCATCCCGCCAACTTTGGCAGGTTATGTTCCAAGGGATCGGCATTGGGCGAGACTATCGGCCTTAAAGGCCGTTTGTTGGAGCCGCGCATCAATGGCCGTGAAGCCAGTTGGAAAGAAGCGCTGGATCTAGTTGCCAATACCCTGCTGGCCACCCTTAAGCAATACGGCAAGGACAGTGTCGCCATTTACGGCTCAGGGCAATTGCTGACCGCAGATTATTATGTCGCCAATAAGCTGATGAAAGGCTTTATCGGCAATGCCAATATCGACACCAATAGCCGCCTGTGCATGTCCTCGTCAGTGGCAGGGCATAAACGCGCCTTTGGTGCCGACACCGTACCCGGTTGTTATGGCGATTTTGAACTGGCGGACTTGATTGTCCTGATCGGTTCCAACACCGCATGGTGCCATCCGGTCAGTTTCCAACGTATCCGCGCCGCCAAAGAGGCCAACCCACAATTAAAAATTGTCGTCATTGACCCGCGCCGTACCGCCACCTGTGACATTGCCGACTTGCACCTGCCACTGGCGGCGGGTAGTGACACCAGCTTGTTTAATGGTTTGCTGCATTATTTGGCAGGTCTGGGGCAGCCAACCGTCAACGCCGAGTTTATCGGCCAACACACCGAAGGCTTTAATGCCGCCTTAGCCGCCGCCAGCGGCACAGACCTTGGCCAAGTTGCCACGGACTGCCTGCTTGACCCGACGGCGGTACAACAATTTTTCGAGTGGTTTGCCGCTACCGACAAGGTCATGAGCTTATACAGCCAAGGGGTCAACCAGTCCACAGCGGGTACGGACAAGGTCAACGCCATCATCAACTGCCATTTGGCCACCGGACGCATTGGCAAGCCGGGCATGGGGCCGTTCTCGCTGACCGGACAACCCAATGCGATGGGCGGACGTGAAGTCGGCGGCTTGGCGCACCAATTGGCGGCACACATGGATTTTTCCAACCCTGCCGAGATAGACTTGGTTGCCCGGTTTTGGCACACCGACAACATCCCATCCCAAGGTGGCTTGCCTGCCGTGGTTTTATTCGATGCCATTTATGACGGCAAAGTCAAAGCTGTGTGGATTATGGGCACTAATCCGGTGGTCAGCCTACCCGATGCCAACAAGGTCAAGCAAGCCCTACAACGTTGTGAGTTTGTCGTGGTCTCCGATTGTATCGCCGACACCGACACCACCGCGCTGGCGCACGTACTATTGCCCGCCCAAGGTTGGAGCGAGAAAAACGGCACAGTCACCAATTCCGAGCGGCGGATTTCCCGCCAACGCAGCCTGTTCGGCGGGGCTGGCAACGCCCGACCGGATTGGTGGATCATCTGCCAAGTTGCTAGGCGGATGGGCTTTGCCAAAGCCTTCGCCTTTGCACATCCGGTGGAGATTTTCCGCGAACATGCCGCCTTGTCCGGTTTTGAAAACCACGGCCAGCGCGATTTTGACATCTCCGCCTTTGCCGACATTAGCTTGGCCGATTATGACGCATTCCAGCCCGTACAATGGCCGGTCAACGCTGCGCACCCAAAAGGCACGGCACGGCTGTTTGCGGACGGACAATTTTTTACCGCGTCCCAAAAAGCCCAGTTTATCGCCATCACTCCTCGCCCTCCCGTCAACTTGCCTGATGCCGACTATCCGCTGATTTTGAATACAGGCCGATTGCGTGACCAATGGCACACCATGACCCGCACCGCCCTCGCCAGCAAACTCAACCAGCACAAACCGGAACCGTTTGTGGAAGTGCATCCTGCCGATGCCCAACGTTTTGGGCTGACACCTAACAGCTTGGCCGTGATTGCCAGCCACTGGGGCGAGATGATTGCACGGGTACAGGTCACTGACAGCCAAATCCCCGGCAATGTCTTTGTGCCCATGCACTGGACGGGGCAATACGCCAGCCACGGACGCATGGGTGCATTAGTCAATCCGGTGGTTGACCCCATTTCCAAACAACCGGAATGCAAACATACGCCGGTACGCATCAACAGCTATCCGGCGGTGTGGCATGGGTTTATATTATCGCGCCAGGAATTGGCGATCAGCTCTGACCATTATTGGGTAAAGATCAAAGGCGACCAATTTTACCGTTATGAATTGGCGGGCGAACACTTGCCCGACTCATGGCAAGCTTGGGCGCAAACCCAATTGGCTGGCGACCCACAAGCACACTGGCAGGAATATCAGGACAGCAGCACCGGCAATTACCGCGCCGCACAATTAATGGACGGGCATCTGGACAGTATCGTGTTTATCGCCAGCCACAACAACCTGCCTGAACGCAATTGGTTGACCACCCTGTTCGTCAAGGGCGAACTCAGCCCACAAGAGCGGCTGGCACTGTTGACAGGCAAGCCGCCGTTGGGCGTTGCCGATGTGGGTGCGATAGTCTGCGCCTGCTTTAATGTCGGCGAAACCACGCTCCGCTCCGCCATCCAAACTCAAGGCCTAAAAACCCCTCAAGAAGTTGGGCTCTGTCTAAAAGCGGGAACGAATTGCGGTTCTTGCTTGCCGGAAATTAAGGCATTGTTGGGATAATTACCAGCATTTCCAGACAAACTTTACTTACAGATAATCGTTCGGGATTGGTGCAAAGTTGACAAGAAGCCGCACGAAATTGAAGCATAAAAGACCTTTAGCCATCATCTATAACCTTTGCACAAAACCAGGCGCTAACCAACAAAAAACAAACAACCAATTGTTTTAATTAAATATTATTAGCAACAATAAATAATAATCACATATTGGCATAAATTATGCTTGTAAATAGATAATGATTCTAAAGATGGAACCAAAACCTTAAGCTCACTGCTGAGCATTTGACAAAGGCGTCGACAAACTAATGGTCATTATCACCGTTAGTTTCGAGACGCTTTTTTTTTGCCCTAAATTCCCTACAGGAAAAGCCATCATGAAACACACCGGAATGCCGCTTAAAAAACTGGTTACTGCATTATCCGCCATTGTCGCCGTAACGGCACTGACGTTCTCCATCAATGCCAATGCAGTCAAGAACATTGAAAAAGAAAACCTCAAATTCGGCTTTATCAAACTGACTGACATGGCGCCCTTAGCGGTGGCGTTTGAAAAAGGTTTTTTTGAGGAAGAAGGCCTGTTTGTGCAATTAGAAGCCCAAGCTAACTGGAAAGTGGTCATGGATCGTGTGGTCAGCGGCGAATTGGACGGCTCGCACATGCTCGCCCCCGCACCCTTGGGCATGAGCGTCGGCTTTGGGGCGCAAGCTGACATCGTCACTGCGTTCAGCATGGGTTTCAATGGCAGTGCGATCACCGTATCCAATGATGTGTGGAAACAAATGAAACCCAACGTACCGATGACTGGCGGCAAGCCTGCACATCCTATCAAAGCCGATGCACTAAAACCGGTCGTGGACAAATTTAAAAGCGAAGGCAAGCCTTTTAACATGGCGATGACTTTCCCAATCGGTAGCCATAACCTGAAACTGCGTTATTGGTTGGCGGCCGGCGGTATCAAACCGGGCTTTTATGAGCCACCCCAAGACACCTCCGGGCAATTGGACGCAGATGCCCTACTCTCTGTCACCCCACCGCCACAAATGCCCGCCACCTTGGAATCCGGCACCATTAACGGCTATTGCGTTGGTGAGCCATGGAACCAACAAGCGGTATTTAAAGGTATCGGTGTACCAGTGGTCACTGATGACGAACTATGGAAAGACACCCCCGAAAAAGTGTTTGGCGTAACGAAAGCTTGGGCGGACAAAAACCCCAACACCCATTTAGCAGTCGTTAAGGCGTTAATCCGCGCCGCTATCTGGTTGGATGCCGACAATAATAAAAACCGCAATGAAGCCATCGAAATGCTGTCGCAAAAACAATATGTGGGCGCAGACTACGAGGTTTTGGCGAACAGCATGACCGGCACGTTTGAATACGAGAAAGGCGACAAACGGCCATTGCCCGATTTCAATACCTTTTTCCGTAACGGCGCGAGCTACCCTTCTTACAGCAGTGCGGTATGGTATCTCACCCAATTACGCCGTTGGGGCATCATCAACGAATTCAAGCCTGATGGCTGGTATATGGACACGGCGAAAAAAGTCTATCGCCCGGACATTTATTTGACTGCGGCGAAAGAGTTGGTGGCCGAAGGCAAAGCCAAAGCGGCTGATTTTCCCGCAGACACCAGCATCAAGCCATCGCAAAACTTTTTTATCGACAAAGTGACGTTTGATGCCAACAGCCCCAACGCTTATCTGGAACAATTCCCGATTGGCCTGAAAGGCAAGCAAAAAGTGGTGGGCGGCAAGGTAGTCGATTAATCGGCTACAATACTTTATACAACTTCATCCAACTCGTAAGTGAGTGTTCCTGGTTAGACAAGGCTGTCAAATTCAGTGCAAGGATGCACTTTTTTTAAGATGAATTTTTTTGCCAACGGTGCTGTTGCGCCAAGCTAGGGGTCATTATGAGCCACCAATTAATCAAATTTCTAAACATCACCGGGCTGACGTGGTTTGTCCCGCTGGTAAAGCTGGCGGCGGGCGAAAACCCCAGTCAACAACTGCGTGAGTTATGGCTAATAATGGGTATCCCCATTATCGCTTTCATGCTGTTTTTAGGGATGTGGAGCTTTTCCGCCTCCAAAGTCCACACCAGCCTGGGTGCTATCCCAGGGCCTTCGGCGGTTTGGGAAGAAGCGGGCGGACTACTTGAAGCACATTATGCCGAGCGCCAAAAAGAAGTCGAGTTTTACCAACGCCAACAAGCGCGTGACGACAAAATGCTGGCGGAAAACCCCACTGCCGAAGTCAAAAAACGTCCTTACACGGGAAAACCAACCTATCTGGATCAAATTCTGACCAGTTTGCGCACCGTCTTTGCAGGCTTTGTAATCGCCACGCTGGTCGCCGTGCCTTTGGGCATCCTCTGCGGCATGAGCAGCATCATCAATACCGCGCTCAATCCGATCATACAAATTTTCAAACCGGTGTCGCCGTTAGCGTGGCTACCGATTGTCACGCTCATCGTCAGTTCGATGTATGTGACCACCGATGATTCTTGGTTTGAAAAATCTTTCCTGACTTCCGCCATCACCGTCACTTTGTGTTCGTTATGGCCGACGCTAATTAATACGGCGGTTGGAGTGTCCTCCATCGACAAGGATCTGGTCAATGTCGGCAAGGTGTTGCGCTTGAACTATGCCACCCAAATCCAAAAAATCATTTTGCCATCGGCGTTGCCCTATATTTTCACCGGCATGAGATTGTCGCTGGGCGTGGGCTGGATGGTGCTGATCGCTGCCGAAATGCTGGCGCAAAACCCTGGTTTGGGCAAATTCGTCTGGGATGAGTTCCAAAACGGCAGCTCGAACTCCTTAGGCCGCATTATGGTGGCGGTGTTCACTATCGGCATTATCGGCTTTATCCTCGACCGCATCATGCAGTCTTTCCAAAAAGTGTTCTCTTTCGGCAGAGCGCTGTAAACAGGAGCCAACCATGAACGCAGCCGCCCAACTTAAACGTGCCCAACCCATCATGACCGTACCCAGCCCCAAACATCCGTCCAATGATGCCGATCTGCCCTTGGTGGAACTGATTAATGTCTGCAAATCCTACGGCGAAGGCAAAAATAAGGCCTCTATTTTAAAAAACATCAACTTATCGATTAAAGCCGGCGAGTTTATTGCCATTGTCGGTTTTTCTGGTAGCGGCAAAACCACCCTGATTTCGACTTTGGCCGGACTGATCCAGGCCGATAGCGGTCAGGTCTTAAAACAAGGCAAACCGATCACGGCTCCAGGCCCTGACCGGGGCGTGGTGTTCCAAAATTATTCGCTGATGCCGTGGTTGACCGTATTTGAAAACGTGGCCTTAGCGGTTGATGAAATTTTTAAGGACTGGCCTGCTGATAAGCGCAAAGCCCATACCGAAAAATACGTGCGTATGGTGAACTTGGGCGCGGCGATGGACAAAAAACCCGCCGAACTATCTGGTGGTATGCGCCAACGGGTCAACGTGGCACGGGCGTTAGCGGCCAACCCTGACATCCTATTACTGGACGAACCTCTCAGCGCGTTAGATGCTTTGACGCGTGGCAACCTGCAAGACGAGATTTTGTCCATCTGGGAACAAGAAAAGAAAACCGTTATTTTAATCACCAATGATGTTGACGAAGCTATTTATATGGCTGACCGCGTCATTCCGCTTAATCCTGGCCCTGATGCCACGTTTGGCCCCGACTTTCCGGTGACGCTGGCACGGCCACGTGACCGCGCAGGTTTAAACCACGATGAGGAATTCAAACGCTTGCGGGCGGCCATCACCCAATATCTGATGGATATTGGCATGGCCAAAACCCAAGACAGCCAAGATACTATCACCCTGCCCAATGTCCGCCCGAACACTAGCAGTGACTGGAAACAAGGCTCTTCCGCCTTAAAATCGGAACAAGACCATTTAGGCAGGCCGCGCTATCTGGAATTTTCGCAATTGTCGAAAATTTATCCTAAGGCCAATGGTAATGGTACGGTGAAGGTAGTGGACGGCTTTGACCTAAAAATGAAGAAGGGTGAATTCATTTCCATTATCGGCCATTCCGGTTGCGGCAAATCGACCGTATTGTCGATGGCGGCGGGCCTGACTTCAATTTCGGAAGGCGGCATTATCCTCGACAACCGCGAAGTGGACAGTGCCGGCCCTGATAAAGGCGTAGTGTTCCAAGCCCCTAGCCTGTTTCCGTGGTTGACTGCGTTTGAAAATGTCATGCTCGGTGTTGATAAAGTCTATCCCCATGCCAGCCAATCGGAACGCGAGGACATTGTCGGCTATTATTTGACTCGTGTCGGCTTGGGTGATGCCCTGCGCAAAAAAGCCGGGGATATGTCCAACGGTATGCGTCAACGGGTAGGTATTGCCCGTGCTTTCGCCCTGTCACCCAAACTGCTGTTGCTGGATGAGCCGTTCGGGATGCTCGATTCCTTGACCCGCTGGGAATTACAAGAAGTGTTGATGGAAGTGTGGGAGCGCACCCAAGTAACCGCCATTGTCGTGACCCATGATGTCGATGAGGCGATTTTGCTCGGCGACCGCGTAGTGATGATGACCAACGGCCCGCACGCCAAAATCGGCAAGATTCAGGAGATTGATTTGCCCAGACCGCGCACGCGTAAGGCCTTGTTGGCACATGATGATTATTACCACTACCGCGAAAGCATCCTGACCTTCTTAACCGAATGTGACCACACCCATTAACAAGCATACGGTAAAAACGCATGGGGGCTGTCGCGTTCTAGTAGCCAGCCCTGCCTTCATTTACCCTAAGCAATTAGCTTTTTTGGCTGTACGCCAATAGTGGCGGACATTTGTCCATAGCCCCGTAGACGTTGCCGTGCAATATCTACGGGCAATCGGATACAGTAACCTTACGCTTTTATAACCATTTTTTTATTGAAAACAAAGGGGGGCTTTATGCCTAAGCAACAACGCAAACACTTGTCAGGCCCGATATCGGCCATCCTACTATCGCTCTCGACTCTCAGCCAGCCTGCTTCGGCGGGGTTGAGCCAACAAATTGAAGACGCGCTTAATTTTTACCATTACGGCCATAACGGGGCGATTAAGTTTGATTTGAATTATCGTTATGAAAACGTCAATGAGGATAACCGTTTTGGGATAGTACCTCCAGCCAAACAACCTTTGACCGCCAACGCCAATACCGCCCGCCTACGCTTGGGCTACCTCACCCCAACATTCCAAGGCTTCCAAGGTTATGCCGAATACGAAGGCAATTTGGCGATGCAGGATGAATACAACAACACCTTACCTAATGGTAATACCTTATATTCAAAGGTAGCCGACCCTGACCGTAGCGAGCTTAACCAATTTTGGTTGGCGTACACTGGCCTTGCCGACAATATCTTTAAGGTTGGGCGGCAACGCATCAAACTGGATGATGACCGTTTTATCGGTAACGTCGGCTGGCGACAAATGGAACAAACCTACGATTCCGTGCTGATTACCCATAATAACCAAACCCTGTTCGGCCTAGTGGTCAATGCCGGTTATATCGCCAATGTCCAAACCTTTACCGGCACCACCGACAACGTGCAAGCCCCGCTCCTTAATCTGAACTACAAAATGGGCGATTATGGCAATTTGATTGGTTATGGTTATTGGCTGGATTACACCGAAAAAGCCAACTATGAAAAATCCAGCCAAACCTATGGCTTGCGTGCCACCTGTTGCGTAAAACCGCTGGACTCTTACAAAATCAGTGACCATTTTGGCCTGGCTTATACGGCGGAATGGGGCCATCAAAGCGATTACGGTAGCGGCCCGACCACTTACGATGTTGACCGTTACAACGTGATGGGGGGGTTGAGCGCTTATAACGTCATGTTCCAAGGGGCTATGGAACAACTGGGCGGTACTGGGCTGAACAAAACCTTTGACACCCCCTTAGGTACTAACCATGCTTTCCAAGGTTGGGCGGATTTGTTCCTGACCACGCCTAGCAATGGTATCCGCGATGTCTTTGGCACGGTGATGGTACCGTTCCAACGCGGCGATTTGGTCGTGAGTGGCATTTACCATGCCTATACTGATGATGGCGGCCGCTACAATTACGGCGATGAATGGAATTTCCAAGCCGTCCAAAAATTCGGCAAACATTACACCTTGCTGGCGAAATACGCTTACTACCATGCCGGTGACAATCTTGACCCGACCTTTAAAAGCACCGACACCCAAAAAATATGGCTACAAGGTAACATCAGCTTTTAAATATCACCTATCATTCCCATGTTCCGGCATGGGAATGATCCGCCCTCTGCGCAATACTGTCTTACGGCAACAAACGCTCACCAGCCCATAAGTGCGCCAAGGTTTCCCTCTCCCTGACCAAATGGCAAGCCGACCCATCCACCATCACTTCGGCGGCGCGTGGCCTAGAATTATAATTGGAACTCATGCTAAAACCATAAGCGCCTGCGGAACGCACTGCCAACAAATCACCCACCGCCAATTTTAGTACACGGTCTTTACCCAAAAAATCGCCAGTTTCACATACTGGCCCGACAATATCCCAACGCAATGGCAAGGCTTCATCATGAGGGCTAACCGGAATAATATCTTGCCAGGCTCCGTATAGTGACGGACGCAGCAAATCATTCATAGCGGCATCGACATTGATACCGCGCTGGCCGAATATCGCCGCGCTGCCGCCTTGCCGCATATTAAAGTGATCGGCATAGATTGCCATATCGGCTCGCAATTGACTGAAACCCGCCCGTT
>JACXTQ010000163.1 GCA_016919605.1 Methylovulum sp. | reverse complement strand
GTGAACTTTGATAGTGGACGTATTGTTTTATGAAGATAAAAATCTATGCGTGAACCGTTAGATGCTTGCCCAGAATGTGATCTTTTGCTAAAACCTACACGGTCAGTTGTAGGTGAAAAAGTCGATTGCCCGCGTTGTGGTTATTTGTTGCACAGGCCGCAGATGCAAAGCATTGAGCGCGTCTTGACCTTGTCCATCTCCGGCTTGATTTTGGCAGGGCCCGCCAATTTTTTGCCGTTGATTGGCATCCGCTTTATGGGTAACAGCAATGAGAGCACCTTATGGGCGGGTACGGTGGGTTTGTTTGCCGAAGGCTTGTGGATGGTTGCGGTCTTGGTGTTTTTAGCAAGCATTTTAGTGCCGTTGCTCAATATTATCTTGGCGTTGCTCATCAGCGGGCATCTGTACCTTAACCGCCCGCACCCCCATCTTGCCCACTGGATGCGCTGGTGGCAACACCTGGAAGAATGGGCAATGTTGGAGGTGTATATGCTGGGTATTATTGTCGCTTGCGTCAAACTTTCGGACACCACCGATGTGCATTTTGGTTTTGGGCTGTATGCCTTTATCGTTTTATTGCTGGTCAATGTCATGCTAACCAGTAGTTTGGACAGTTATTTGTTTTGGCAGCGGATTGCCGCATTGGGTAAAAAACCTTCATAATAAGCACTATCAGTGTCTTATAGGTACAAACAATGAACACCCGATGCAGCAGTGCGCTTGCCCAAGGCTTGGTGCGCTGCCATGCTTGCGGCCATCTGAGCAAAGTGGCTAAGCTACGCCGCACCCGCCATTGTCCTATTTGTGGCGGCCAGTTACATGTGCGGCGGCCTCATAGCATACAACAGACTTGGGCGTTGCTGATTAGCAGTTATTTGCTTTATATACCCGCCAACATTTTCCCGATCATGACTGTCACCCAATTGGGCATGACCGAAAGACACACCATTATCGGCGGTATTTGGGCTTTGGTGGAAAAAGACATGACTCCGATTGCGGTGTTAGTTTTTATAGCCAGTATCATCGTACCCCTGTTAAAATTGCTGGGGCTTAGTTTATTGCTGCTCAATGTCCAAGGGCGCTGGCAACGCCAGCCTAGGCTATGGATGCGGATTTATCGCCTGATTGTGTTCGTTGGGCGTTGGTCTATGCTAGATATTTTTATGATTTCCATTCTGGTTGCCGTGGTTGATTTAAGCGGCGGCGTTTCCCAAGTGATCGCAGGTCCGGCGGCGACAGCATTTGCGGCGGTGGTGGTGTTGACCATGCTCGCGGCAAAGAGCTTCGACCCGCGTCTGATCTGGGATAATCAGCCTAAGTTATGAACGATTTTTCCGACCCCGATTTCTCTGATAGTTATCAGGCCCAAGAGCCTGATATTGACAAAAAACCCCGTTTCCCGTTGGTGTGGCTGCTGCCGCTGATTGCCCTGATGGTCAGCGGTTGGTTGATTTACAAATCGGTGGCCGCCAAGGGGCCGGAAATCACCATCAGCTTCCCCAATGCCGAAGGTCTTGAGGTTGATAAGACCAAAATTAAATACCTTAATGTTGAAGTCGGCAAAGTAATCGGCATCACTATCAGCGATGATTTAAAAACCATCAAAGTGACCGCGCAAATGCACAGCGAAGCGGAACATTATCTAAACGAGCATACCAGCTTTTGGGTGGTCAGGCCGCAAGTAGGCCTAGGCGGCGTGTCGGGGCTTGGCACCTTGCTGTCAGGGCCTTATATCGAAGTTAAACCAGGGGATGGGGCCGATAGCAGCCATTTTATCGGACTGGACAGTCCACCGTTACTTAAGGGTAACGCCGAAGGGCGGCAGTTTGTCTTGGAAACCAATAACCTTGGCTCCTTACATGCGGGTACTCCAATCAGCTTCCACGGTATCAGCGTGGGCGAAGTGTTGAGCCATGAATTGTCCGCTGCCGCCGATGCCATTAAGTTGAGGGTCTTTATCAACAAACCTTACGACCAATTTGTCAGAAAGAACACCCGTTTTTGGATGGACAGCGGCGTGGACTTGTCCGCCAGCGCCGATGGTTTTAAGGTCAGGACAGGGCCGTTGATTTCCCTGTTAAGCGGCGGCATTGCCTTTCGCACCTCAGCCTATGACAAGGCCACCGATATGCAGCCGGAAAACAGCGAATTTACCCTATACGACAATTACGAACAATCTGAAGAAGTATTATCGGGCAACACCTTGAAATATGTGATGTATTTTAACGGTTCTGTGCGTGGCCTCACTGAGGGCGCACCCGTGCAACTGCGCGGCATCCCTATCGGCAAGGTCGCCCACATTAAAATGGAACTGGATGAAAAGACCGCCGAAATACGCATCCCCGTGGTGGTGGAGCTAGAGCCTGACCGTATTGACGTAGTTCATAATTTGCCTGAAATCAGCCATCAAGACATCATGGGGCAGTTGATTAACAAAGGCTTACGCGCCCAATTGCAAACAGGGAGTTTGTTGACCGGACAATTGTTGATCGACTTGGATTTTCACCCGAAAAACAAAATCACCCTGACCAACAACAATTCCAGCATTTACCCCGAATTTCCGACTATCCCTAGTTCCCTAGATCAATTTGCCCATTCGGCGCAAACCATCATGGACAAAATTGCCAAATTACCGTTGGATGAAATGGGTGCGGAAACCACGAAAACCCTGCAATCCTTGCAAGCCACCTCACAGGCGGCGACCGACACGCTGATAAGCGCCAAAGACACGTTAGCCCACACCGACAAAACCATGACTTCCGCGCATCATTTGTTAAATTCGCTGGAACCCGGTTCAACTACCCATTACGAGCTGGACAGATTGCTCCAAGAACTAACCCAAACCGCCAGCTCGGTCAAGCAGCTCGCCGACTATTTGCAGCAGCATCCAGACACCTTAATTCGCGGCAAAAAAGCTGATTAACCATGATGACACGATTTATAACGATAATCGCCCTGTTATTGATGAGCGCCTGCGCCTCATCACCCGCAACCAATTTTTACGTTTTGGAGGCGCTCAGCCCACCCCCGCAAGCCGCCGCCAAGGATATGAAAAAACGCCTGATCGGTGTCGGCCCCATCACCTTGCCGCCCTTGCTGGATCGCAAACAGATTGTCACCCGCACCTTGATGAACGGCATCGAAGTGGCGGAATTCCACCAATGGGCCGCCCCGTTAAAAGACAATGTCTTGGAAGTGCTGACCCAAAACCTGACCCAGTTACAACCGGAAAATTTTCTCAGGCCGTATCCGTGGAGCGCTTATGGCACGGTCAATTATCGGGTGTTGGTGGACATTACCCGTTTTGACACCCGTCCTGGCATAGCGGTCAATTTTGAGGCGACCTGGGCGATTATGGACGAAAGCAACCACCGCATCATCGACAATGGCCGTAGCAAAATCAGCCGGGCGCTGATAGACAATTCTTATCCGGCCACCGTCCACGCACTCAGCCAAGTGCTGGCACAATTCAGTACGGAGATATCAGTGGCTTTGCAAAAGCTATAAGGGGAGGGGTGCTGGCCAATATCGCTTTTGGGTAAGCGCTTGCAGTAAGGTACAATGTGGACAGTCGTGTTGGGTCAGGATAGG
>JACXTQ010000162.1 GCA_016919605.1 Methylovulum sp. | reverse complement strand
TAATCCTCGATTTCTTTTTCGATTTCAGTAGGCATTGGCTTTTGTTGGTGGGTAAGAAAATCCGAAAAACCTTCAATATCCTTTAGCTTCATATAATTAGGCGATGCAAACCCCATCGCCCATTGGCCAAATTTGCGCTCGCTAATGGGTTCGTTGTAGAGCTTAAGAAGGTTGGCATGTCTACTATCTTTGCTGATGCGTTCAAAAAGCACTTCAAGAGCCTGATAATCCCCTTCCAACACTTGGATAAAGAAATAATCTCGATACAGTAGCAATCCGGTTATGTCATTGGTGCTGTTAAAGGCTCTCGCTACTTGCAAAATGTCCAGCAAATCTTCTTCGGACATGTCATATTGGGTATTGCTGATATAAACGAGGCTGGTTAAGTCCATAGTAATAATTTTTTAAAGTTAAAGGTATAGGCATCTAACGAAATGCCGTGTTTTATCATGGCCCTATCCACTTAATGGGGCGCATATTAAGATTCTTTTTTTACAGCATAACTGCGGCATGGGCAATTGAAAAATATTTTTTATACCTTACGAAAGGTGCTTTATCTTTAAGATTAGGCCGTTGTGTTTTTTAAGGCACAATGCCTTAGGGTAAGCGCGTATAAGTGTGATTAAAGAATCAATGTAGGGTGGATGCACAAATGGTTTTGACGCTTGCCTAAGGTTTTGTTTATGAGTCCTTGCCCTAGCGCTTTTGCCAAGCAATCCCCCCGCGCCCCATTTTCAGGTATAATCCTAGGCATTTTTCAACATCAAGATCAAGAGAACTATGTCGGACATCAATAAGGTTGTTTTAGCTTATTCTGGGGGATTGGACACGTCTGTTATCCTTAAATGGTTGCAAGATGTGTACGACTGTGAAGTGGTGACGTTTACGGCGGATTTAGGCCAAGGCGAGGAAGTGGAACCGGCCCGCGCCAAGGCGCAAAGCATGGGTATTAAGGAAATTTATATCGATGATTTGCGTGAGGAATTTGCGCGTGATTTCGTGTTTCCGATGTTCCGCGCCAACACCATTTACGAAGGCGAATACCTGTTAGGCACATCCATAGCACGGCCTCTAATCGCCAAGCGTTTGATTGAAATTGCCAACGAGACGGGCGCGGATGCCATTTCCCACGGTGCGACCGGCAAAGGCAACGACCAAGTACGTTTTGAGCTGGGCGCTTATGCGTTACGTCCTGACATTCATGTGATCGCCCCTTGGCGCGAGTGGAACCTGACTTCACGGCAAACGCTGTTGGATTATGCTGAAAAGCACGGCATTCCGGTCGAGATGAAAAAAGGCAAGACCTCGCCGTATTCGATGGATGCCAATTTGCTGCATATTTCTTATGAAGGCCGCGTCTTGGAAAATCCGTGGACGGAGCCGGAAGAGGACATGTGGCGCTGGACAGTATCACCCGAAGCCGCCCCTGACCAAGCGACTTATATTGAACTGACTTTCCGCCAAGGCGATATTGTTGCCATTGACGATGTTGCACATTCGCCCGCCGAAGTGTTGGCAAAGCTGAACAGCATTGCCGGAGCGAACGGTATTGGCCGCTTGGATATTGTTGAAAACCGTTATGTCGGCATGAAGTCACGCGGTTGTTACGAAACCCCGGCGGGTACGGTGATGCTGAAAGCGCATCGGGCGATTGAGTCTTTAACCTTAGACCGCGAAGTGGCGCATTTAAAAGATGAGTTGATGCCGCGTTATGCCTCATTGATTTATAACGGCTACTGGTGGAGTCCTGAGCGGGTGATGTTGCAAACCATGATTGATGCCTCGCAGGTGTCGGTCAATGGTAAAGTCAGGCTGAAGTTGTATAAAGGTAATGTGATCGTGGTCGGACGGGCATCGGATACCGACAGCTTGTTTGATGAGAGCATCGCCACCTTTGAAGAGGACGGCGGGGCGTATAACCAGAAAGACGCGGAAGGCTTTATTAAGCTGAACGCGTTGCGGATGCGTATCGCCGCCGCCAAGCGCCTGAAATAAAAGCCGGAACAAATTCCCGTTTAGCTTGTATAATTGCCTGTTAATTGAGCCATAATAATAAAATAGTTGTCCAAGGCGGGCTTTGTCCGCTTTGAGAGGAAGCAATAATGAGCCAGAAAAAGAAAACCTATTCAGAAATTGTTGTTTTGCAAAGCGTACCTTCTCACCAACAGTTGATAAAAACCAACCGATGGTTGTTACGGGGCGTGTTTTTTCTTATGACGGTTATTTTTGTCGCTGGCTTTTTAGTGTTGCCCAGCAATGATTTTTTAGCCAATTATAAAAAGGTGACGGCGGATGCAGTGCGGCCTGAAACCAACCCGCAATTGTCGGCGGAAGTGGATGCGCTGAAAGGGCAGGTGGTGGGTTTGGTCAGCGGCTCGATTGAAAGCAAGTTGCGCTCGTTGGAAGAAAGCCTACGCGCCGGTACGTTGACGACTTCCTTGGATACGTTGGAAGACATTAAAAATGATGTCAAGGTATTGCGCACTTACTCGGAACCACCTCGGCCTGTGGTGGCGACGGTGTCCAATGCGCAATTGATGCAGGAAATGTCGCAGCTAAAGCGGCTGATTTATTGGACGTTGGCTTCTTGTAGCTTAATGATTGCGGCAGTGGCGGGTATCTGGATAAGGAATATCAAAAAACTGCCGATTAGGGAAAATATTGTCAGGTACTTAAGCCGGCATTGATGGCTTAGATGGCAAGGCGCGTGTTGCCTTAGCCTATCTACTGCCAACAAAAAAGCCGCCCTAGGCATTGCTTAGGGCGGCTTTTTTTTCGGGCTTTAAAGCCCCGATCCAGTTAAGCGTTTAGCTTATTTGGATTCCAAATATTTGTACAACGCATCAACCGCTTGGTCTTCGCCGTAGCCAGCCTTAGTAACTGAAGGTTGTTTCATGATTTCTGCGATAGCTTTGGGCATACCGCCTTTGCCTTCTTTCAATGTAGTTTCAAATTTTGCACGGTCCAATTGGCCGGCTTTAATCAATGCAGTCAATTGTGGGTTTGACGCGATGTCGTGGCAAGTGCCGCAACCGCGACCAAAAGCGCGTTCATAGATTTTTTTACCGATTTCAATTTGCTCATCGGCAACGGCTTGTCCGGTTAAGGCGATTAAAGCAATACCTGCGGCTGTGATTAATAATTTTTTCATAATGACCTCTCTTTGTGTTGAAAAAAGAACTGTATTGCTTTGGAAAGTACAGTCCGATGAAAAGTTAAACCCGTAAAGAATATGGAATTTAGCCGAAAAATTCAATGCTTTTATTGATATTTTTATTTTCAGGGTTTAAGTCTTTTTTCTAAAGGCT
>JACXTQ010000161.1 GCA_016919605.1 Methylovulum sp. | reverse complement strand
GGGTGATGGGCTTTTGTTCGGGAAGACAGGGGCGGCAAATTCGGTCAACAATTGCCAGATAAAAACATCGGAATTTTGGCTTTTACCTTCAACGGCCCCAGCTTTGGCGGGTACGGCGACGATGACTTCATCTTGAGCCACGGCACTCATCGACCCTAGCAAGGCCAGCGCGGCCAAGGTGGCAGCGGCTTTACCGATACGGTTATAGGCGTGACGGTTATCGGCACTGTTGACAGGGGTAAAATTATGATCGTAAGACATGCTAATCTCCTCCAATAGCCGCTGAATAATAGAATCAGGCCAGCCAGCGCGGCTTGCCGATGGCCTGATTTAAAGAGTTTTCGTTCTACTTGACCGCCGCCTTTTTGCTGCCAAACACGCCAATTTGCTGGCCCAGCGGGATGGTGACGGAGCCGATGCCTTGCTCTATCAGGGTGATGACCATCGAGCCGCCGTAGGCAAAATAGCCTAGCTTGTCGCCTTTGTGGATAGCCACGGGGCTGGTGGAGGCCACTTTTTTGTACTTGTCCTCAAACACCACCGAACCGATGGTGTCCAAACCTACCGGCACCATCGCCACGTGGCCGTATTCTTTAGTTTCGATCACCGCATAGCCACGGCGAAAATGCTCAAACACGCTGTAGCTTTGGCCATAGCCAATGTTGCCGTTGTTCAAAAAGGCCGGAAAATTCCAGATGCCCGAATACTGTCCGGCAATGTCCTGCTCGGACTCGACCACCTTGCCGGAAGTGACGGCATGGTAATGGTGGTAAGTGTTCGGCAACAAAATGCAGGAAATCGCCGTGCCGTTTTCAAAGTATTTGGCGTAGGCCGAGCCGTTCAGCAAGGCCTTCACGTCCAGTTTTTGGTTATACTTGGTCGGTATCTTGGTGTCTGCGGTCAACGGCTGGATCATGTTCAACACGCAATCGGTGGGGGCGACCAACACCGAATCGTCCTTAGGGTTGGCGATGGTGCGCGCCCCTGGCTTTAAATCGCGGGTAAAAAACTGGTTGAAGGACTGGAAGCCACCTTCGGGGATAATGTATTCGTTGATATGGATGGACGGGTCATCTTCCCATTGCTGGATAGTCCCCGTGGATAGCTTGCTGTCCATAAACTTGCCGCGCTCGCTGACAAACGTGCGTGTCCACGCCAGCCCAGGGTCTTGGCCGACAATCTTTTGCGCGGGGAGGTTCTCATAATAAAAGCCCCCGAACATCGTGATGTAGTTGAATTCATCGACTTTTTGCCCGGGCGGGAAGAACGAGGACGGCGGGTTTTTGCCATTGACCGGCAGCAACACATACCACTCGTTGAAAAACGTGCAAAAATCATCGAAGGATTTGCCTTGCCAGGGGTTAGCCGCCCCGTTATAAGGGCTTTTGACT
This sequence comes from Methylovulum sp., assembly GCA_016919605.1. Taxonomy (GTDB): domain Bacteria; phylum Pseudomonadota; class Gammaproteobacteria; order Methylococcales; family Methylomonadaceae; genus Methylovulum. The sequence continues at coordinate 2,562 of JACXTQ010000161.1, read as the reverse complement.
TGCTTGAGGGCCTCGTCCATCGTGGCCTTGAAATTGGGGTCACTGGCGTAGAGCTTGCGCAGCTCGGCGACTGGTGGCGCATCCGCCGCCGACACCTGCCAAGCGCTGGACAGCAACAGGCAGGTGATAAAATAAATGAGCAGTTTGGGTAGGTTCTTCATCGGTGTTTCCTGAATGCTAAAGGTTAGAAAAAGCCACAGCCAAACACCCGATGTCTGACCGCCTAACTGACGGCAAGGGGCGCAACGCACAGGCCGTTAGGACAGCCATCCCCACGCATCGGCCTGTCAGGCACACAGCCCACCCGACTAACCGCTAACGGCAACCACCTAAACCGCCGGACACCACGGCCTAGCCACTGTCTTTGCCGCAAAACCGCTAGTTATGAATTATAGACTAATTAAAATACCAATAAAATTAACTATTACCTAAAAAATAGTGAATCATACACAAAATCACCAAAAACATAGCCAGGCTATTGATGTTTAAAGCGAAAATAATAGGTGTTTTTCGGTGGCGGCGGCGATTTTTTAACTGCCGAGTGGGTAAGTGGGGGGTATTTAACCGCGCGTAACACTCACTGCCATTAAGTTAATGGTAGTGGTGCATAACACTGGGATCAGGCAAGTGGCAAGCTCTGTCTGCCAATGGCTCCGTGTCGGTGTAGCCAGCCCTAAAAAAACCTTTTTACCGTGCGGATGCCAATATCCGCGCCTGTTTTTTTGTCTTACCTATCAAAAACTTGTTTACCCTCGTGTTAATAATGTGGATTATTTACGTTTTTTAATGGTAATAGTTCATTTCTTTGGTGGTGGGCTTGGTATATAGTCCAACTATAATGGCGGCTGCGGGCGTGCTTGTCTGGCGCGTCCGCTAAGGCGACCACAACCACAACCACAACCACGAGGGGTTATGTTAGTTAAGCGTTTAGTATTGATAGGCTTTTTGTTAGTCTCCGGCATGGTGGCCGCCAAAGGCATCACTTACACCCTTTATGAAAATGGGTCGGCGGAATTTGTGGTCGCCATCCCTGACATTCTGTATGGGCAAGGCGAATCGCAGAACGGTTTGTCGCAAGTGTTCAAATCAGCGGACATGGATGCGGTGTTGGTCGTTGACGGTATCGGCAATCCCGACGAGAAAATCATTGATGATTTGTATTACGATGCCCTCAACCCCGATGACAAGAAAGAGCGGGTGTTCATCTACCACACTATGGGCAACGATTGGTTTGTGGTTACGGGGTTCCACAAAGATAAAGTGTTTTACCAAAAAACCATCCTAAGCGAGAGTGACGGCCATATTAAGACAATTTATTTTACCTATCCCAAGGCTAAAAAAGCGTTTTATGACAAAATCACCACCAAAATAGCCCAGTCGTTTAAAAACATGTAATTATGCTTCAAGCGGTCAGGTTTTCGGTTTTTTTAAGTTAATCGGTTCGTGGTGAGCTGGTCGAACCATGAGCGGATTAACCGTCCACCCTTCGACAGGCTCCACCACAAGGGTGGCCTGGGGACAGCCGAACGGTTAATCCTAAAACCGAAAACTTAACCGCTTGAAGTATAAACCAGCCCCGCTTAACACACCGCTTATACCAAGGACATAACATGACAATTAGGCGCTCTCAAGCCATGCCCAAGGGTATACGGTTACTGGGATTTTTATGTTTGGCGGCGCTCGCCCCGCCTAGCCACGGCGACTGCGGAGTCAGTACGATGTTAGACCTACCGCCCATCATAGCGCCCAAACTGGCTACGCAAGGCGACACGGTGGCGGATTTTATCCCCGCCCAGTGGCGGTTGGTGGATAAGGTCGAGGGTGATCTTAACGGTGATAAGCTCGCCGATTTGGCGTTAGTCATTGTCAACACCGACCCCCGCAACATCAACCATCAAGGCGATTGCCCCGAATCCTCTGAGCCAAAGGGCTTGGACACCAATCCCCATGGCCTAATCGTCGCATTCGGCCAACAAGGCGGTGGCTACCTGCGGGTGGCACAAGACTTCACCGTCATCCCACGCCCGTTCAACACGGACAGTGCCGAAGCGGGGTATCAGGTTTATGATTCGTTGGCGATTAAAAAAAAGGTCTTGCGGCTGGTTGTTAATGATAACCCCTCACCGTGGGGGCGGCGGGACATCCACACCTACTTGTTCCGCTTTGAGACCAACTGCATGAGGCTGATAGGTCATGAAGAGGACTATTTAGGAGGCCCAGTCTTAAGGGATACGGTCAGCACCAACTTTTTGACCGGCAAAAGCATCCGCTCCCATGTCAGTGAATACAAGCCGTACTCGGAAGAAACCAACCGTTTCAAGCACGCGCCGTATTGCCTAGGCTGCGATAATATACCGATGGAGTTTGAATAAGGCTTGCCCCTATTTTTTAGCACAGGAGCTATAAACCCATGCCCAACTGTACACGGTTACTGGCATTAGCTTGGTTAGCGGCGTTATCCCCGCTGAGCTATGGCGAATGCCAAGTGGAGACGATGTTAGACCTGCCACCCATCACCGCACCCAAACTGGCTACGCAAGGCGACACGGTGGCGGATTTTAT
>JACXTQ010000160.1 GCA_016919605.1 Methylovulum sp. | reverse complement strand
GTGAAGGGCTGATATTTTAAACGATAGCACTGCTCATACAGTGCCGTCAAATTCTACTTACCCTCCAAAACGAGGGCGTTACCAATCAAAAAGGAAGAGTGATGAATACCTTTACGCTGTTTTTTATAATTGCCTTGAGCATTTCTTTTGGCATTGAGTTTTGGCTGGCAAAACGCCAGGCCAGCCATGTCGCCGCGCACCGACCGCAAGTCCCCGAAGCCTTCCGCAGTAGCGTCCCTTTAGAAGCGCACCAAAAAGCCGCCGACTATACCTTGGCGAAAGGCAAGCTCGGCGATGTGGACAGGATCATCAGCGTGGTTGTGTTGCTGTTGCTAACCTTAGGCGGCGGCATCAACTTGGTTTTTGCCTGCTGGTCGCAGTGGCTTGACTCGCCCTTTATGGCGGGTATTTTGGCGACCGCCAGCCTGTTTTTAATCATGACCTTAGTGGAAATCCCCACCCAACTCTACCAAACCTTTGTCATTGAGGAACGCTTTGGCTTTAACAAAAGCACCCTCCCGCAATTTGCCAAAGACCAATTGTTGCAACTGGCGTTAGGGGCGGCGATAGGTCTGCCGTTATTGGCCTTAATCTTATGGGTTATGGACAGCATCGGGCCGTCTTGGTGGTTATGGGCCTGGGCTATCTTAATGGGCTTTTCGTTGCTGATGAGCTGGCTATTCCCGACCCTGATCGCGCCGCTGTTCAACAAATTCACCCCGATGGAAGAAGGTTCCTTAAAAGACCGCATCCAAGGCTTGTTGGCTCGTTGCGACTTCCATAGCCAAGGCATCTTCATCATGGACGGCTCCAAACGCTCAGGCCACGGCAACGCCTATTTCACCGGCTTGGGCAATAACAAACGTATCGTGTTTTATGACAACTTGGTCAACTCGCTGGATGAAGAAGAACTGGAAGCGGTGTTAGCACACGAGCTGGGCCACTTTAAACGCAAACACGTCATTAAGATGCTGGTGGCCAGTGCCGTCATGAGCCTGATCGGTTTTGGCGTATTGGGCTGGCTAATTAATCAGGACTGGTTTTATACCGGCTTAGGGGTCAGTCTGGAACAAAAATCCAATGCCAGCGCCTTGATGTTGTTTATGTTGGTGTCGTCAACGTTCACGTTTTTTATGCAGCCCATCAGCGCGTTTTTCCAACGCCAATTTGAATTTGAAGCCGATGATTTTGCCGCCAACAATGCCAAAGCTAGCAAAATGATCAGCGGCTTGGTCAAGCTTTACGAAGAGAACGCCAGCACCTTGACCCCCGACCCCTTATATTCCGCTTTCCATTATAGCCACCCACCCGCCGCTATCCGTATCGCCCACCTGGCTGCAAAAGCCTGATGGTCGCCTTATTCCAAGGTCTGGTCATCGCCCACTTAGGCCAAGGCATTGCCGTTGAACACAACGGCAGTATCTGGCTCTGCCAAACGCGCCGGAAGCTTGACACCGTCGCCGTTGGTGACCAAGTGATGTTGTCGGAATCCGCCCCCCAACAAGGCCGCATAGAAGAAATCCTCCCCCGCCGCTCGGTATTGCTGCGCCCTGCCCGGGGCGACAAGGCCCGCCCGGTGGCGGCCAATATTGATACCGTCTACGTCATTTTTGCCGTTGAGCCGTTTTGTGATTTCTTGTTGCTGGACCAATATTTGGCGATTTGCGAAAACCATAATTTTGGGGCGGCGTTGGTGCTCAACAAAACTGACCTGCCCGTATCGTTGGACATTGAACACGAATTAAGCCATTACCAACAGCTAGGCTACCCGCTGTACCGCGTCAGCGCCACCGCCCACAACGGCTTGGACACGCTCAAAACCGCCCTAAACCAAAGCTTAAGCATTTTTGTCGGACAATCGGGGGTCGGCAAATCTTCGTTGACCAACGCCCTGATCCCTGACAAAGAGTTGAAAACCAACACCATCTCCGCCACCACCAAACACGGGCGACATACCACCACCGCCGCCACTCTCTATCATTTGCCCGAAGGCGGTGATTTGATCGACAGCCCCGGCGTGGCGATTTTTGGCCTAGCGGATATGACCTCACGGCAATTGGCTTACGGCTACCGTGAATTCCAACCCTTGTTAGATGAGTGCCAATTTAACAATTGCAGCCATGTGTCGGACAAAGGCTGCGCCGTCCGCGCCGCCGCCGAACAAGGCAGCATTGCCCTGACCCGCTATCAGCGGTTTTTGAAGTTGCGGGAGAAGATGTAATTTTATGGACATCCTGTCTCACCAAAACCTGAACAAAATTATAATCCAATAGGCTTTGTTATGACTGTTCCCTTAGACTTCCTTCCCCTATGTCCCTAGCCGTTGTCTACAGCCGGGGCCGTTCCGGCATTAACGCGCCTTTAGTCACCGTTGAAGTGCATGTGTCCAATGGTTTGCCATCCATGTCCATTGTCGGCTTGCCGGAAACGGCGGTTAAGGAAAGCAAGGATCGGGTGCGGGGGGCGTTGTTGACTTCGCATTTTGATTTTCCCATACAGCGCATCACCATCAATCTGGCCCCCGCTGATTTGCCCAAGGAAGGCGGGCGTTTTGACTTGGCTATCGCTTTGGGTATCTTGGCGGCTTCAGGGCAAATTCCTTCCACCCATCTGGCGGACTATGAATGTGTCGGGGAATTGTCCTTAGGCGGCGAATTACGGCCTATTAACGGCGTATTGCCCATCGCCATCCAAGCCCGCAACCACCGCCGGAAACTGATCCTGCCCAAGGACAACACCGCCGAAGCGGCCTTGGTCAAAGGCATTGAAATTGTTCCGGTCAGGCATTTGTTGGAAATTTGTGCGCATTTGAGCGGGCAAACGCCTATCCCATTGCAAGGCCAACGGCCTAGACCTGCGGCCATTGCGTCCGAGCTTGACCTTGATTTTGCCGATGTGCATGGCCAATACCATGTCAAACGCGCCTTGGAAATTGCCGCCGCCGGAGCGCATAATGTGTTGATGCTGGGGCCGCCTGGGACGGGAAAATCCATGATTGCCTCGCGTCTGCCAACCATTTTGCCGCAATTGACCGAGCAACAGGCACAAGAGACCGCCGCCATCGCTTCCATCAGCGAACAAGGTTTTGATGTCCGTCAGTGGCTAAAACCGCCGTTTCGCGCCCCGCACCACACCGCCTCGGCGGCAGCCTTGGTGGGTGGCGGCAGTAACCCAAAACCGGGGGAAATTTCGCTCGCCCATAACGGCACGTTATTCCTTGACGAGTTGCCCGAATTTGACCGCAAAGTGCTGGAAGTGTTGCGCGAACCTTTAGAAACCGGGCATATCACCATTTCCCGCGCCAATCGCCAAGCCGACTTTCCGGCGCGTTTCCAGCTCATCGCCGCCATGAACCCCTGCCCATGTGGTTATCTAGGCGATGCTTCGGGGCGTTGCCATTGCACAGTGGAACAAGTCGCCCGTTACCGTGGCAAAATTTCCGGGCCGTTGCTGGATCGTATCGACATGCACCTGGAAGTCCCCAGAGTCCCGCACGAGGTTTTGCGCAAAGGTTCGGCAACGGGCGAGGAAAGCAGCGCCACCATCCGGGCACGGGTGATAGCGGCACGGAATGTCGCCTTGGCGCGTAGCGGCAAAGCCAATTCAGCCTTAAGTGCAAAAGAAGTCAAGCTGGTTTGTGAATTGCCGGAAGCCGGACACCAATTGTTGGAACAGGCCATGGATAAATTTGGCCTATCCAACCGCGCCTATCACCGCATCTTAAAACTGGCGCGGACTATCGCCGACCTCGCCCAAGCGCCGCAGATAAGCACAGCGCATTTAAGTGAAGCCATCAACTACCGCAAATTGGATAGAAGCAAATGAGTAAATCCGCGCTATGCCGTGCAAACCTTTGCCAGAAATGCCCCATAAATGGTAAGGTAAGCATTTTTATCCGCTCAAAAAACCATCGCGCACAGCTTTGAGTTTGTCTTAAACCAGTACAGGAACTAATAAATATGCAGAAAAAAACAGCACTTGCCAAAACGGCATCTGCCTTACTAATGGGCTTGTTATCGGTAGCACCGTTAGCACATGCCGAGATCGACCTCTCCCTTTATGCGGGGCAATCGTTTATTGACAATGGCGACTTAAATCTCACCCAAGGTACAACCAACCTGAATTTTAGTGATGTCAGCTGGGATGACAAATCTTTTGAAGAGCCTATTTTCTACGGTGCGCGGTTAGGTTACTGGTTTGACAGTGCGCCAAACTGGGGTGTATCTATAGATTTTTCCCATATTAAAAATTATCTGAACTACGACAACAACGCCCAAGTCGATGGTACCCGCGCCGATGGTTCAGCAGTGCATGGGGTCGAGCCGATCAGCAATAGCATCCAAGACTTTAACATGTCACACGGTGTCAACACCTTGACCTTTAACGGCCAATATCGCTGGTTCCCTGGTGGGCAACGCGATAAGACCCTGTTAGGCCGGATGCAATTGTATACAGGCTTGGGTGCCGGTTTCAGCGTTCCCCACGTTGAAGCCATCATTAACAATGTCCAAACTTACGAATACCAATGGGGTGCTGGCCCGGTCGTCAATGGCATGATGGGCATCAATTATGATCTGATTGACCATCTGTCCGCCTTTGCCGAATATAAATTGGGCTACGTTAACGTTGAAGACGACTTGACCGGCGGCGGCACTATCAGCACCGAAACCGTCAACCACCAGCTGATTTTTGGCTTGACAGCACATTTTTAAGTGCGGCGGGTAGAGACCTAAAAAAGCCCCGATTGTTAACAACAATCGGGGCTTTTTGTTTTCGGCGCATTGGCTTAGGGCATAACCAAAGCCGCCGTCTTTCAGGCTGACAATGCCCTTGTCCATCAAGTGCCGATCACGTTTATCCATCATCCGCCGCCAAAAGAACTCAAAGGCTTTGGCGGTCAACTGTGGGCAAGGAGTAAACAAGGGGTTAAAGGGATTGTCACGCGCTTGCATCCAAATGACCATGCGTGTGGTTTGGTCTAGGGCATCGCCACGCCTATGGATACCGTGAACGTTGTTCACTAACAAGGTATTGGCGGGAACATGGAAACTCTGCGGCGGCCCATATTGCAAAAACTGCAAATCGTCATCACTGACCCGAAACGAGCCATCCCAATAGCGGGCTGTTTCATCATCTTTGGCCGGACGGCTGGCAATCAGGCTTTGCCGATACTCCCAACGCAACCGCCGCCACGTTAAGCGATAAGAGCCGGGGATGCCAATATGCGGGCCATTGCTATCGTCAACGTCATCCAGAAAAAACCAGCCCTTGATGCACGGATGGAAAGTGTCGATATGCAAATCTTTTTGCGGATCGGTGCTTGTTGAATCGTGGCTACGGAATTTCAGGTTTTCTATGTAGAACAGCGGCAAACGGTTTTTTGAGGAGCAATAACGCATCAGGCGAGCCAGTGCCGGATTTTTGATAAAACAGGGGTAACGGCACTAAGCTTTCCTGAGTGAGGAACACGCGTTGCGTCAGCGTGTCGCCTTCCAAGGTTTCCCTAATCGGGCCTTTGTAGGCCGTCAATTCCTGCTTTAAGGCAGTGAACTCGGCTTCCGGCAGAAAATTATGCTTGAGGATAAGCCCCGTGTCCTTAAATGCTTGCCGATCCGTCTTGGCAAGCAACGGGCTTAACAGCCATAAGCGAAACTGGAACAGCCCATGGGCAACCATCAGCCGCATGACATGCAGCCCAGCTTTATTGAGCCAATAGTTGCCAATAATGGGATTTTTACGGAAAGATTTTTCCCAAGAAAACACCAAGATAAACCAATACAGCATCTTAAGTAATTTTTTCATGACGTTTTCCGAAGCTACCCCCTAAAAAAGCTATGCAAAGCCCTGCGGGTTTTTGCTTTGCCAATTCCAAGTATCGGCAACCATATCATCAAGATTTTTTTCGGCCCGCCAGCCCAGTTCCTGCAACGCCCTATCAGGATTGGCAAAACACTCGGCTAAATCTCCCGCCCTGCGGCCTACGATTTTATAATTGATTGGCCGACCTGTGACACGCTCAAAAGCATCGACTATTTCCAAAACGCTATAGCCTTGTCCGGTACCCAAGTTATAAGGGCGGCAACCGCCAGCGGCAAAACCGTCACCATCCAACGCCTCTATGGCTTTGATATGGCCTTTCACCAAATCTACGACATGAATATAATCACGAATACCCGTACCATCGGGGGTGGGGTAATCATTGCCAAACACCGACAATTGCACCAGTTTGCCGATAGCGACTTGCGACACATAAGGCATAAGGTTATTGGGGATGCCATTGGGGTCTTCACCAATCAGGCCGCTTTCATGGGCCCCTATCGGGTTGAAATAACGCAGCAAGGCAATTTTCCACGGGCGAGATTCATGGTTAATGGCATCGGCGGCGGACAAATCACGCAAGATGTCTTCAATCATCGCCTTGGAGCGGCCATAGGGATTAATGGCCCCTAAAGGGAAATCTTCGGCATATTGGGGCGATGTGGATTCGCCGTATACGGTCGCCGAAGAGCTGAACACCAGTTCCTTGACCCCCGCCGCTTGCATCGCCTCAGTTAGCACCAATGTGCCATAGACGTTATTGTGATAATACAAGTCGGGCTTGGCACAGGATTCACCTACCGCTTTCAGACCCGCAAAGTGGATCACGGTGTCGATGACTTCTTTGGCAAAAATTTCGGTTAACGCAGTTCTGTCGCGGATATCCGCCTGATAAAAGCCTAAGGCCTTACCAGTGATGTTTTGCACCCGCGCCAGCGATTCAGTTTTGCTGTTGGACAAATTATCAACAACAACGATGTCATAATCGGCTTGCAACAGCTCGACACAAGCATGGCTGCCGATATAACCGGCTCCGCCTGTCACCAAGATTTTTTTCTTAGCCATTCTTAGGTTTCCTAATTTTCAGTTTGATTAGATGGACGCGGCGGTTATCTGCCCTAATCACTTCAAAGCGTAAGTCATCAACGACTACGCATTCGCCTTTTTTGGGCATGTGTTCAAGTTGGCTAACCACAAAGCCCCCGACAGTGTCATATTCATCGGTGGCCAGATGGGTTGCAAAATAGTCGTCAAACTCTTCTATCGGAGTCAGTGCTTTAATGAGGTATTCGTAGTCATTGCGCTTAAAGATGTAACCGTGGTCTTCATGGTCATCGTGTTCATCCTCAATATCACCGACGATTTGTTCCAAAATGTCCTCAATGGTCACTAATCCGGCGGCTTGGCCGTATTCGTCAACGACTATCGCCATGTGGTTGCCGTTGGTGCGCAATTCTTTCAGTAGCACGTTCAAGCGCTTACTTTCGGGTATCACACAGGGCGGGCGCATGATTTGCTGCACGGTCATCGGTTTGTTTTGCAACACATGGGTCAGCAGGTCTTTCGCCAGTAACACGCCGACCACCTTGCTGCGGTCATCTTCTATGACCGGATAACGGGAATGGCAAAACTCAATGACTTGGGGGAAAATATCCTCCAGTTGCGCCTCTTGGGGAACAGCCACCATTTGTATGCGCGGGATCATGATGTCCCTGACGCGCATTTGCGAGACTTGCAATACGCCTTCAATCATAGCTAGGGCATCGGTGTCCAGCAGTTCGTTTTCGCGGGCCTCTCTTAATATTTCCTTGAGATCTTCAAGATCTTGTGGCTCTCCGCTGAGTAAATGGCCGAGTTTTTCAACCCAACTTTTCGGCGGAGAGTGTCTACTAGGAGGATAGTCATCGCTCATGGTCTGTTACCTGTAAATAAGGGTTACGAATGTTCAATTGTTGCAAAAAGCTTATCTCTTTACCTTCCATTTCCTCGGCATCGGCATCGTCAATATGGTCATAACCGAGCAAATGCAACAAGCCGTGGATAACGATATGCGCCCAATGGTCAAGCAAGGGTTTGCCCTGTTCAAGGGCTTCAGCCGCCAATACCGAGGCGCAAATCACCAAGTCGCCGAGCAAAGGGGATTCAAACCCGTCAATGTCGGGGGCTTCAAAAGGAAAACTAAGGATGTTGGTGGGGCCTTGTTTATGGCGGTAGTAGCTGTTCAGTTCGGCGCTTTCTTCGCTGCCGACAATACGGATCACCGTTTCGGTGTCTTGCGGGTAGTTGGCAAGGACGGTGTCAACCCAGCGTTGCAGGCAAACCTTATCCGGCTGCCCGTCCGATGCAAATACCCGTTGGATATCGATCTGGTTCATAAGGGGGTTCATTCAGCCTTGCTTTTTTTATCGTAAGCTTCGTAGGCACTGACAATACGTTGCACCAGAGGATGCCTGATCACATCGCGGTTGTTAAAAAACGTGAAACTGATGCCTTCTATGTCTTGCAACACATCCAAGACATGACGTAGGCCGGACATTTTTTCGGAAGGTAAATCAACTTGGGTGATGTCGCCAGTGACCACCGCCGTTGAGCCAAAGCCGATACGGGTCAGGAACATCTTGATTTGTTCGACCGTGGTGTTTTGGGCTTCATCCAAGATGATAAACGCATCATTCAGGGTACGACCTCGCATGAACGCTAAGGGGGCGACTTCGATAATGCCCCGGTCTATCATTTTTTCGACCCGATCATTGCCCAGCATGTCATATAAGGCATCGTACAAAGGCCGTAAATACGGGTCAATTTTTTGCGCCATGTCGCCGGGCAAAAAGCCCAGTTTTTCACCCGCTTCAACCGCAGGCCGCACCAAAATGATTTTTCTGACTTTTTCGTTCTGTAAGGCTTCAATGGCACAGGCCACCGCCAAAAACGTCTTGCCGGTTCCGGCAGGGCCTATGCCAAAATTGATGTCATGGCTGACAATTTTGCGCAGATAATCCTGCTGGTTGGCCCCACGCCCCTTAATCATGCCACATTTAGTTTTGATGCTGACATTAGGCTGAGGTTGTTGGGCTTGCTCTTCATCCAAGATAGCATCTATGGAGGCATCCTGCATGGCCAGATGGATCATTTCCGCTGTTAGAAGCTCCTTTTCGGTGCTTTCAAACAGCTTTTGCATAATGGCGCAGGCGGCTTTGACCGAGTTGTCCAAGCCCGTAACCTTAAACTGGTTGCCACGATTGGCAATTTCGACTTGCAAGCGGGCTTCAATCTGCCGTAAATGGGCATCGAGTTGGCCGCAAAAATTGGACAATCTGCTGTTGTCAGCAGGGAGCAGCGCTATTTCCTGTGAGATCATAGAATCAATTAACGGTGGCAGTAATCTTATTGACCGAAGACTCCACCAAGCGTCCACGCAGGGAATTGGGCAAAGCTTCGGTAATCAACACATCGACAAAGTGTCCGGCTAACCGAGGGTGGCCGATAAAATTGACCACGCGGTTATTTTCCGTCCTGCCCTGCATTTGCAAGGGGTTCTTTTTGGATTGGCCTTCAACCAAGACCGTTTGCACGGTATCAATCATACTTTCGCCAATGGCAGTCGCCATAGCATTGATGCGATTTTGAAATTGCTCTAAGCGCTGTTTTTTGACCGCCATCGGCACATCATCGGGCAAATCGGCGGCGGGGGTGCCAGGGCGGGCGCTGTAAATGAAACTGAACGACAAATCGAACCTCACCTCTTCAATAAACGCCAAGGTTTCGGCAAATTCGGCATCAGTTTCGCCTGGAAAGCCAATGATAAAATCGGACGACAGGCAAATATCGGGGCGCACTTGCCGCAATTTACGGATGGTTTCGATATAATCGGCACGAGTATGGCCGCGCTTCATTTTCTTTAAGATGGTGTCGCTACCGCTTTGCACAGGCAAATGCAAATGATTGACCAGTTGTGGAATTTCCGCGAACGCTTCAATGAGGTTATCGGTGAACTCAACCGGATGCGAGGTGGTGAAGCGTATACGGCCTATGCCGTCAATCGCCGCGACATAATGCAGCAACAAGGCAAAATCGGCGATGTCGCCATCATCCATCAGCCCCCGATAGGCATTGACGTTTTGCCCCAACAAATTAACTTCACGCACCCCTTGTTTGGCTAAGGAGGTGATTTCCGCCAGCACATCATTAAGTGGCCGGCTAATTTCTTCACCACGCGTATAAGGAACGACACAGAACGTGCAGTATTTGCTACACCCTTCCATCACCGACACAAAGGCTTTCGGGCCTTCGGCACGCGGTTCGGGCAAGGAGTCAAACTTTTCAATTTCAGGGAAAGAAATATCGACCACGGGCAGCTGTTTGTTGCGCACTTGGTCAAGCAATTGCGGCAAACGGTGCAAGGTTTGCGGGCCAAACACCATGTCGACGAACGGCGCCCGTTTTTGGATGTCCGCACCTTCTTGGCTGGCAACGCACCCGCCCACCCCAATCACCACATCGGGGCGCTTTTCTTTAATCCTACGCCATTTGCCTAAGGCGGAAAACACTTTTTCTTGAGCTTTTTCGCGTATGGAACAGGTGTTAAGCAACAACACATCCGCCAAGGCGGGATCATCAATCAATTCAAAACCGTGTGAGGCATGGAGTACATCCCGCATTTTATCGGAATCGTACTCGTTCATCTGGCAACCGTTCGTTTGAATATAAAGTTTTTGGGTCATATTTTAGGGTAAACATTCCGAAAATCACTGCAATGAGGCGGACAAGCACTAGGCGACCCGCAAGCAGTGTTTTACTAAGCATAATATCAAGGATGAATCAATGGGATTCTTTTAGGTGGGCATTATAACCTGAACCATGCGTGAACAAGCAAAACTCTTATGGGCTAAGATAAAGCCTACCCCAACCAAGCGGAACATTTGGTTTTTAAAAAACAGGGCAAATTATAAGGTTTAAGTAGGTTTATCCATAAGCAACGTCAGACTTGCTCTTCTTCATAAGCGGTGGCGGGGGGCGCTATTTTTTGCTCCACACCGCAAACGGCGCGGTTTAAGATGCCTAAGTTTTTTTCTTCAACAATTTGGATACCCATAACATAAAAAATTGGCATCCACAACGGATTGATAATAATGCCACCTAACACGCTTTTCCAAGTGCGCTTGAGATTTTTGAGCAGATTATAAGAATCGACCAAAGGCGGCATGGGCTGTTCGGCAAACACCGCCGCTATCGGGCGTAAAATAGCCTTATCGCCCCGTTCAAGCTGGAGCATAGCTTCTTTAAGCTTGCGTTCCATATTGTGATAATTGTTGCGGGCGCAACCCGAAGAGATCGCAAAAGTCAACGCGACCAACGGCAACAACACCGTCGGGGGCGCTACCGGCGCTAACGTGGACGAAAGCATGACCACGCCCAAACCCAGCATCAAAATATCCTCACCGCGTTCGACATCCTTATCGATGGCCTCAACGATAGTTGCGACCGGATCATCTGAGGGTTCTGGCAAATAGTGTTTAGCTTTTGACATGAGGGCATTCTCCTTAGAGCAATATGGTATTGATATATCCACATTAACCGGAAATGTCAAATGCTTTAAATACAAGGCTGCCCATCAGGCATAAAAAAAGCTTTTGTGACCATCACAAAAGCTTTTTTAAGGCCTAGTGCAAGCAGGGCTTTATTTGCCGCTTACATTGGTTGCAGTCAAGCCTTTAGGGCCTGATTCAATGTCGAAAGTGACTTTTTGACCTTCGGCCAGCGTTTTAAAGCCTTCGCCTTGAATCACGGAATGATGTACGAACACATCTTCGCCGCCTTCGCTCGGTGCGATAAAACCAAAACCTTTGGTGTTGTTAAACCACTTTACAGTACCTGTTGCCATTGGAAAAACTCCTGAAATTAAGACTTACGGGTTAAAACAGAATTACAACATTGATAACCGGATAAGCATTTTTAAGGGACTTCCACTGGCTCAACATTTTGACTCTGTAAGCGAATTGTACTGATATTTTTTACCCGATGCTATTTCTCAGCACAAAAGCCTGTAAAAATGTGAGCTGACCCGCATATTTTAACGCTGTTCCGACAGCAAATACAGGCCATCCAAGACCAGCGAATTGGGGCTGACCATGCCGATGACCTCGCGGTTGGCAATCACCGGAGCGCGCACCAAATTATAATCGGCAAACAGACGCGAACAATAACGGATGTCCATATCAGGATGCACGGAAATGACCGGTTTGCTCATAATTTCATAGACATTCACGCGTTCGGGCGCACGGTCTTTGGCAAGGACATGGCGGGCGATGTCGCCGGAATTGATAAGGCCATACTCATCATCCTCATGGCGTTTATTGACGATGAGCACGGAGGTTTTTAGCGATTTCATGGTGCGCAACGCTTCGGCGATGGTGGCGATGCCGTCAATGCAGCCAAAATCGGTTTTCATGACATCTTTGACGCGGATGACCAGCGGTTTTTTTATCATAATTTGTCCTCAATTTCCTGAGTTAATTTTTCCATCTGGCGGGTTACGCCGATAGCGTCTTCGACATCAATCTGAAAAGCGATGCCCGTGCCAGGTTTGTTGTCAAATTCGGCAACACTGGCGATTTTTTCCAAAATATGGCGGCTAAGATGCTCTTCAACCAACATCAGCAGCACATCACGCTGGGCTTCCAGATTGAGGCCGAAAAAGGTTTTTGACTGCTTCATGCCCTCGCCACGGGCATTGTTGATCACGGTCGCACCTTTCGCGCCGTTTTCACGTGCGGTTGCCAACACCAGATCGGTCTTATCGTCATCGACAAAAGCAATAATCAATTTAAAGTGCATAAGAAAATCTCAACGTTTGGATGGGAGGGGGGCTAGCCACTGCGCCAACTGGGCGTAACCTAATACGGCAATGATGGGGAACAGGCTGGCAAACGCAATCAGGCCAAAACCGTCCACTAAGGGATTACGCCCGGGCACGGCGGCCGCCAGCCCCAAGCCTAACGCCGTGACCAGTGGCACGGTCACGGTCGAGGTGGTCACGCCGCCCGAATCGTAGGCCAAGGCGATGATGACCTTGGGCGCGAACAAGGTTTGGACAATGACCACCAGATAACCGACCACAATATAAAAATACAGCTCGGTGCCGGTGACAATCCTGAATGTCCCCAAGGCAATGCCGAAGGCAACACCGATAGACACGGCAATGCGCAAGCCCCAGGCCCTAATCGCACCACCGGAAATTTGTTCGGCCTTCATGGCGACCGCCAGCAATGACGGCTCCGCCAAGGTGGTGGCAAAACCGATACAGGCCGCAAACACATACACCCAGCCATAAGTCTGCCAAGTGCGCGGGGCGGTGATGGCTTGGCCTAAAAATTCCGGCGAGGTCAATTGTGTCGCCATCAGCTTACCTAGCGGGAACAGAGCCATATCCAGGCCTTCCAGAAATAAGGCGATACCCAACAACACATAGATAAAGCCGATGCCAATTTTGTGCGGGTTCGCCAAAGGCTTACGGATGACCAGCACCTGAAAACCAATGATAATCGCGGCTATCGGTAAGATGTCGCGCCCCGTTTCCAGTACCATTTCGGCAAAATGCAACAACCAGGCCATCATCGTAACATCCCGTAAACCATAACAAACACCATAGGGGTCAGGGAGGCGAAAGCAATCAGGCCAAAACCATCAATCATCGGGTTACGCCCCTTTATCGCCGTCGCCAAACCCACCCCTAAGGCAGCAATCAACGGCACGGTGATCGTGGAAGTGGTCACTCCCCCCGAATCATAAGCAATGCCGACAATGTCCGCTGGAGCAAACGGCGTGATCGCCGTCACCACGCAATAGCCGCCAATAATCAGGTAATGCAGAGGCCAACCGCGAATAATGCGCAATACGCCGATTAAGATAGCGACCCCGACCGACAGGGCTACCGTCAAACGCAAACCCAAGGCGTAGCTTTTTCGGGCGTTATCGGAGTCACCGATGATATGCCCTTGGCTGGCAATCCGTGCGGCCTCATCGCTGATAGCAATCAGGGCGGGCTCGGCAACCGTTGTACCAAACCCCAAACAAAACGCGAAGGTCAGCAACCAGAACACGCTGCCTTTACGGGCAAACGCATAAGCCATAGATTCCCCTAGCGGGAACAGGCTTTGCTCCAAGCCTTGGATAAACAAGGCGAGGCCTAAAATCACCAACACCGTGCCAGTGACCAAATGCGCGACATCGGGGATCGGCTGGCGGATAATGGCGATCTGGAAAAACAGCACCACGACCACTATCGGCAGCAAGTCCAAGAAACTGCTGAACAATTGTTTAATAAAGCGGTTATTTTTTAGCATCGCTAAACCCGTGGCCTCCACCCTTATTTATCCAAATTTGCTTGTCCGAATTCGCCTGACAAGGCGTGCGCTTATCCTGCCCCAATTAGCCCTTGACCGCCATCATACAAACAAAATTGAACCATTGGAAATAAGTGTCCCTGTACTGGAAACCGGCACGCTCCAAGAGTGCCATATTTTCGTCCAGACGGTAAGGGATCAGCACATTTTCCAAGGCTTCGCGCTTGCGTTGGTTTTCTACATCGGTATAGCCGCTTTGGGATTTTTTAAACTGTAAATAATGGTCGATATACAAACGGTTTAACGGTGCGTCTTTGGTGAGGATTTTTTCCGACAGCAATAAAAGCCCACCCGGCCTGAGGGCGTGAAAAATGGTTTTTAACAACCTTTCCCTATCGATGGGGCGGACAAACTGCAACGCCCAATTAAGGATGACGACATGGCAATCGGGCAAACCACCAAGGTTTCCCAAATCCTCCAGCCGTAATGACACCTGTCCACTGGCAACCGGCCCTGACAATTTTGCTTGCGCCTTCGCCAGCATAGGCGCGGAATTGTCATAACCAATGAACAAAGCGGAGCCGGGGCAGTTAGGATGGCGAGTCAGATAATCCAAGGTAGTGCCGGTGGAACAACCCAAATCACAGGCCACGCCTGCGTCTTTAGGGAGAAAGTCCATCACCAAATCGGCTTGGATGCGCTGTATTTCTTTATAAAACGGCACGCTCCGCGACACCATGTCATCAAACACGCGGGCGACCCGCTCATCGAAAGCAAAATCTTCAACACGGGTGATGTCAGTAAAAAACTTATCTTGATCGGTCATGCGGTCATAAGGTGTTGGCAATAAGCCCTACTTAGAGAGCGATTATCGATACAAAGACAAACGGGGTGAAGCTGATGCCCACCCCGTTGGTAGCGGCAAAACGGTATCAGTTGCGGTTGAATAACTCCACCAAATGCGCCAAGCGCGAGCTGCGTTCAGGCGACAATTGCCCCCATTGAAAGCGCCATTGCCAGTTGCCGACCGTAGTGCCTGGGGTATTCATACGATGGCTGGAGTCCAATTCCAAAATGTCCTGCATAGGGATAATGGCAAGATTGGCGACCGAAGCCAAAGCCGCCTGAATTAAGGCGCAATGCAAGGTTGCCAAGGGGTTGCCCAAATACTCATAGACGTATTTCTTTTCATCAACGCTCAGTTGTTCAGCCCAACCCAGCGTAGTGTCGTTATCGTGCGTACCGGTATAGACGACACAGTTTTTTTCATAATTGTTAGGCAAATAAGGATTGTCGGGGCCGCCGCCAAACGCGAATTGCAAGATTTTCATACCCGGCAGGTTAAAGTCGTCCCGCAACGCAGTCACTTCATCGGTAATTATACCCAAATCTTCGGCAACCAGCGGGATCGCTCCCAATTCGGCCTTAATTGCGTTCAGCAAAGCTTTGCCCGGCGCTTTCACCCATTCGCCATGTTTGGCCGTGGGTTCATGGGCGGGGATTTCCCACGCCGCTTCCAAGCCCCGAAAATGGTCGATCCGCAAGATGTCAAACTGCTCAAGCTGGGTTTTCATCCGTTCCACCCACCAGTTAAAGCCGGTTTTTTTCAAGAACATCCAGTTATAATGCGGATTGCCCCAGCGTTGTCCGGTTTCGGAAAAATAATCGGGCGGCACACCGGCAACTACCGACATGTCCCCTGAGTCCTCCAGCTTAAAGACATCGCGGTTCGCCCAGACATCGGCGCTGTCATAGGAGACAAAAATAGGAATGTCACCAAACAACAATACGCCTTTTTGATTGGCATAGTCTTTCAAGTCCATCCATTGACGGAAAAACACATATTGTTCAAATTTGATACAGTCAATGGCATGACCCAAGCGGATACGGGCCTCTTTGATAGCTTTAGGCTCCCTTTCTTTGAAATAATCCGGCCACTGGTTCCAGCATTGCTGGTTAAATTCAATCCTTAACGCCAAAAATAACGAAAAATCGTCCAACCAAAAGGCCTTGTCCTGACAAAAACGGGCAAAATCTTCCCTATCTTGCGGGCCCGCACGTTCCATAAAACCATTAAACGCTTTGGTGACTTGGCAATTCCTATTAAACCTATGTGAGCCATGGCACTCTTCACACTGCGCCGCCACCGGCAACCAACCTTTATTGACTAACCAGTCAATACTAATAAGCTCAGGATTGCCGGCATGGGCAGACAAGCACTGATAAGGCGAGCCATCGGCATGTGTCATGCCTAAAGGCAAGGTTTGCCACACGGTAATACCGGCCTTTTGGAGGAAATCGACAAAATAATACGCGTCCCGTCCCAAATCGCCGTGACTGCCAGCACCTGGCAATGAAGTGATATGCAGCAAAATGCCAGCACGGCGTTTGTTTAAAATTTCACTGTCTGTAGGTTTCAAAATAGCGGATCTCAAGTTAAAGTTCAACGCCTGGACGCATCGCGCCACCCATAGCAGGCGTACCGGAGCCTTGCGTGAATGACAACGCCAGATAAGAGGGGGGTTGCTCGCCCAACAGGCGATATAAGTTAGCCAAATTCAAACGAAACTGTTTTTCAAAGTTACTGACCGCCTCGCCAGGATTATAATCACCAAACCACCAAAACCAATCCGAACCCTCGCAGACCGCCAACTGGATTTCAGCGGCCTTCAGTTGTTTTGCGGATAAGCGTTTGGCGGTTACTGCCTGGTCAAAAGCCATTTTAGCTTCACCCAGCATATCCCAACCGCGATTTTTATCGATATCGCCTATCCAAGTCGAAAACGTACCGTAAACCCAGCTACCAGCCACTAATTTTGTCAATGGCTTGACCACCGACTTGAGCCTTAGGCATTCGGAAAATGTGCTTAGTTCAATAGTAGGATGATTACTTAGACTTTTATACAAGGCACTTAGAAAATGATAACCATTTTCAGGAAAATATTCCCAAGCATTTTCACCGTCCATAATAACCGAAACAACAGCATCAGGCGCTTCATTAGCGGCGATGGTTTCCAGATGACGGATAAAGTCGGCGACCGCATCATCGGCATGCCATGTCGAATATTGGAAGCCGATCAAATCCGACAAGCCGTCATCACGGAAAAAACAAGCGATGTTGGTGTTTTTTAGCTTAAATGGATAATGGATACTGGCAGGTGCTACATTCTCAGGCAAATGCAGGCTGTTACGCAAGACACTACCGCCACTGGCTGTCCATTCAAAACCAAATTTACCGAGCATTTTTAGCGTTTTAGCGCTAACAGAGCCTTCCGAAGGCCAACATCCTTTAGGCTTGAAGCCAAAAAAACGCTTAAAAACCTGCACGCCTTTTTCCAAATGATAAGCCACACGTTCTTCACCACCCGGATAAGCCAGCAATTCTGGCATCAAGGCATGGGGCATGGCCTCTTGGGCGCTCTGCAAATCCAACAACAAAGGCATGATTGGATGCGCATAGGGGGTCACTGACAATTCTAACTGACCTTTTTTAACCAACACCTTATAGCGGCAAATCACATTGGCCAGTAAGTCACCGATAATTTCCACAATCTCAATACGGTCATGCAAAGAATAGCCCGCACCTTTTTCGATTAGGCTTTTGACTCGACTATCGGCCAGTTTAACGGTTTCGCCCATCCAAGCTAAATGATACCAAACCAGAAAATCACTGATAAATTGTGAATTGATATAACTCAGGGCATCGTAATGCTGCTCAAGCCAATCGGCCATGTCCGCCAGCTTTTTATAAGCCGGATAACGGTTGACTTGCCGCTCTTTGTTGGCACGTAAACAGTCTCTGATAATCTTTAGCCGCGCTTCGGAACTGGCCGGAATGCTGACATCGACCAAAGCCGCCAACAAGGGGTCGGTCATGGCAATACGGTCATGTAAGTAACCGTTGACTTGTTTAGCGTACTCTTCAATCTGCTCCAGCAAAATCGGCGCAAAATTGACCACCGCCTTAGCTTCTGGAACTGCTTCCAGATGCGCCGCCATGTCCACATAATCTTTAATCACATGCAGATAAGTCCACGGCAACTTGAATTCGCCGGTGTGCAAATCCCGATATTCAGGCTGGTGCATGTGCCAGCATAAGACTAATTTCACGAAGATTATCCTGTTGACTGATACATAGAGGGTAAGCCCACCGCCTTAAGCGATGGGCATCTAGGCGGCCTAAGAAGCCCCTTGCATTTTTAAATGCCGAATCTATCGCCAAGTTTTACAGGCCTCCCCCTTTTAGGTACAGGTGGCCAGCAAGCGCGTTCAAACCTTTCCTTTCACTACTTCGCTGAACGGCCAACCGCATTATCTTACATAATGCAGCCGTTGCCCCAACATATCAGGAGTCACTAATACTACGCCCCCGGCGCTGACATGAAAGCGTTTG
Organism: Methylovulum sp.; assembly: GCA_016919605.1. Lineage (GTDB taxonomy): Bacteria > Pseudomonadota > Gammaproteobacteria > Methylococcales > Methylomonadaceae > Methylovulum. The sequence continues at coordinate 12,575 of JACXTQ010000160.1, read as the reverse complement.
GCATCGGCCTCCCGATCCTCGCCGATAATAGTACCTTCCGGCACTTGGCAACCGCGTTCGATAATGGCTTTGGAAATGCGGCAATGCCTAGCAATGTTCACTTCCGGCAAAACGATGGTGTCTTGCAAGGTGGTATAAGAATTGACCCGTACATTGGTGAACAGCAATGAATGCCGGACGGTGGCGCCGGAGACGATACAGCCACCGGAGATCATCGAATCAACCGCCTGCCCACGACGGTCATCGTCATCAAAGACAAATTTTGCCGGTGGCGTTTGTGCCTGATACGTCCAAATAGGCCACGTGTTGTCGTACAAATTCAGGTTAGGGTTAACGCCGATAAGCTCCATGTTCGCCGCCCAATAAGCGTCAATCGTGCCGACATCACGCCAGTAACTTTGCTCACCGCTTTGCAAGTCCAAAAAGGGGTAGGCATTGACGATATATTTGTCAATGACAGCCGGAATGATGTCCTTACCAAAATCATGTGAGGAGCCACGGGTATCGGCATCTTTTAGTAACTGCTCAAACAAGAAGCTGGCATTAAAAATATAAATGCCCATAGAAGCCAACGCAGTGTCGGTGCGCCCTGGCATAACCGGTGGATGTTCCGGCTTTTCAACGAATGCCCGCACCCGGCGGTTAGCGTCAACGTCCATCACCCCGAAAGCGGTCGCATCTTCCAAGGATACTTCGATACAGCCGATGGTCAGGTCGGCGTTTTTCTCCACATGGTCGGCCAACATCGCACCGTAATCCATCTTGTAAATATGGTCGCCCGCCAACACCAAAATGTACTGGGGCTTACGGTTTCTGAGAATGTCGATGTTTTGAAAAATGGCATCGGCGGTGCCTTTGTACCAAGAATCTTCATCATGACGCTGCTGGGCGGGCATCAAATCGACATATTCGCCAAATTCACCGCGTAAAAACCCCCAACCTTGTTGGATATGCCGGATCAAGGAATCGGCTTTATATTGGGTCAGGACACCGATTTTGCGGATGCCGGAATTAACGCAATTGGATAACGGAAAGTCGATGATACGGAACTTGCCACCGAAGGGCACCGCAGGTTTGGCACGCCAGTCCGTCATGTTCATTAACCGTGAACCACGCCCACCCGCTAGAATCAAGGCAATCGTATTTCGGGTTAAATGCTGGATATTAAGATCATGCTTTTTAGGAGTCGATGCCGACATTTCTCATCTCCGAGTGGAATAGATTCACAGTTATTGTTTTATTTTGGTAACATTTGCGCAACCATTATTCTACTAAATTGAGGCAAAGCAAAGTGAAAAAGCAATCGACTGGCACGCTTGACGCTGATTCGTTAAAAATCAGCGCCGCTAAACACCATGATCCCTTTTCAATATTGGGCCGCCATACCGTAAATAACCAAACAATTATAAAGGTTTATTTGCCCCATGCCGAAATCGTCAGCTTTAGCGATAACGGCGCGGCGCTCACCCGAATCAGCGGCACTGATTTTTTTGAATACGTTGATGCGCAAAATACATTACCGGCGCATTACCGACTAGCGTGGTCAGACAAAAACGGTGTGGGGCATGAAAACTATGATCCTTACACTTTCGACCCGCAGTTACCCGAATTTGACCAGTATCTATTTGGCGAAGGCAAACACTGGCACATTTACCAAAAACTGGGCGGACATTTACGCACCATTGACGGCATTGACGGCGTGTTATTTGCGGTCTGGGCCCCAAATGCCGGACGGGTCAGCGTGGTCGGTGACTTTAACTTCTGGGACGGACGTTGCAACCCTATGCGCAGTTTGGGCGGCAGCGGCATCTGGGAGATATTTATCCCTGGACTCAGGGTCGGTTGCCTGTACAAATTTGAAATATTAAATGCTAAAACCCAGCAACTGTTGCTAAAAACCGATCCTTACGCGCAGCAATTTGAGTTCCGACCCAGCACCTCATCAATCATCGTCAATGAAAACGGCTATGCTTGGGAAGACGGGCAATGGCTGACGGATCGCGCCGGCTACGATTGGCTACATGCGCCTATCGCCATTTACGAAGTGCATTTGGGCTCTTGGCAACGTGACGAGCAAGGCAATTTCTTAAATTATCGGGTATTGGCGGAACAGCTCATCAGCTATGTTAAGCAACTGGGCTTTACCCATATTGAATTGCTGCCTATCACCGAACATCCGCTGGACGCGTCTTGGGGTTATCAGACTACCGGTTATTTCGCACCGACCAGCCGCCACGGCACACCCGATGATTTCCGTTATCTTATCGACCAATGCCACCAACAAGGCATTGGGGTCATCCTTGACTGGGTACCGGCGCATTTTCCTAAAGATGCGTTTGCCTTGGCACGTTTTGACGGCAGCGCCCTCTACGAACACGAAGATCCACGCAAGGGCGAACACCGCGATTGGGGAACCTTAATCTACAATTATGGGCGCAATGAAGTCAAAAACTTCTTGCTCGCCAGCGCCATGTTTTGGCTGGAAGAATTTCATCTGGATGGTTTGCGGGTCGATGCAGTCGCGTCCATGCTGTATTTGGATTATTCGCGTAAACATAATGACTGGGTCCCTAACAAATACGGCGGCAACGAAAACCTGGAGGCGATTGATTTCATCAGGGAACTGAACGCCGTCATGCACGAGCAACATCCAGGTGCCATTGTTATGGCCGAAGAATCCACGGCTTGGCCACAAGTCACCCGTCCGACCTGGACGGGCGGCTTGGGCTTTTCCATGAAATGGAATATGGGCTGGATGCACGACACCCTGGCCTATATGAGCCTGGACCCGATACACCGTATGCACCACCATGACCAACTGACGTTTGGCCTATTGTATGCCTTCACCGAAAACTTCACCCTGCCCTTCTCGCATGATGAAGTCGTACATGGCAAAGGTTCCTTGCTGAACAAAATGCCGGGGGATGAATGGCAACGCTTTGCCAATCTGCGCTTGTTGTATACATTAATGTATACTTATCCTGGCAAAAAATTGCTGTTTATGGGTTGTGAATTCGGTCAAGGCACCGAATGGAGCTTTAATAAGACGCTAGATTGGTATGTATTGGAATACCCTTACCATCAAGGTGTACAAACATTGGTCAAGGACTTGAATAACCTCTACAAAAGCCAATCGGCACTCTACCAGCATGATTTTGATTATCTGGGCTTTGAATGGATAGATTGCCACGATGTCCAACAATCGATTATCAGCTTCCGGCGTAAAAATGGTGATGAAGAATTATGCGTGGTGTTGAACTTCACCCCCGTCACTCGGCAAAATTACCGGATTGGCGTACCTAAAGAGGGTACCTATAAAGAAATCTTCAATTCGGATTCGACCTATTATGCCGGCACCAATGTGGGCAATGGTGCGGTAGTCTCAGAACCTAAACCTTGGATGAACTTGCCACATTCCATCAATTTGACCTTACCGCCTTTAGGAGGTGTGATCTTAAAGCTCTAAGCCGATCACAAAAGGAAGCCATAATGAAAAAAATATTATTTGTCACCAGCGAGGCACATCCTTTGATTAAGACGGGGGGGCTTGCCGATGTGTCGGGCAGCTTACCTAAGGCTTTGGCGGAATTGTCTCAAGATGTCCGCCTGATTATGCCCAATTATCAGACCCTCAACCTCTATGGCGAAATCCACACCTTATTTTCCCTCAGGGTCGATAACCGTCAAATCAACATTTTGGAAACCCGCTTGCCGGACAGCAACATTCCGGTCTGGCTGGTCGATTGCCCTGAGTTTTACAATTATCCGGGCAATCCTTACACCGATGAAAGCGGTAATCCTTGGCCCAACAATGCCGAGCGGTTCGCCCTGTTTTGCCGTATCGCGGTCATTTGTGCCATGGACAAAATCGGCCAAAACTGGCGGCCTGACATTGTCCATTGCAACGATTGGCAAAGCGGTTTGGTACCGGCGCTGTTATCATTAGAAAAAGATCGGCCCGCCACCGTGTTTACCGTCCATAATCTGGCCTATCAAGGCCTATTTTCGGCCAGCCGTATGGTGACGCTGAACATCCCCGGACAATTGTGGAACCCTGAAGGCCTAGAATTCCATAATATGCTGTCTTTTATCAAAGGTGGCCTCGCATTTGCCGATTGCATCACCACCGTCAGCCCTACTTATGCCCAAGAAATCCAAACCCCAGCATTTGGTTACGGCCTCGAAGGCTTGTTACGACACCGTAAGGACGCACTGGTCGGCATTATCAACGGTATCGACATCCAGCAATGGAACCCTGAAATCGATGGTACGATTACCCAGCGTTACTCCGCCGATTCTATCCACAACAAAGTTCACAACAAAACCGAACTGCAACGTCGCGTTGGCCTGCCAGTTAACGAAAACATACCGATGTTTGGCCTGATCAGCCGATTAGTTGAGCAAAAAGGCATAGACATGGTGCTAAACTGCTTGCCGGAAATGCTCGCCATGCCCATGCAGTTGGTCTTGTTAGGCAGTGGCGACAAAGCTGTCGAACAACGCTTACAAGCATTGGCACAAGCCTATCCTGACAAAATCGCCGTCACCTTGGGTTACAATGAAAGCCTTGCGCATTTGATTGAAGCGGGGGCTGATATGTTCCTCATGCCTTCCCGTTTTGAACCCTGCGGCTTAAACCAGATGTACAGCCAACGTTACGGCACTATCCCCATCGTCAGGAAAACCGGCGGTTTGGCCGATACCGTGGTTGACACGTCTATGGAAACCCTCGCCAATGGCACTGCCAGCGGCATTGTTTTTAACGATGCTAACTCCGGCACCTTACTTGAAGCCATCAAACGTGCGCTGTTGCTCTATTACTCGCCGGAACATTGGCGAAACATGCAAATCAATGCCATGAGCAAAGATTTCAGTTGGCGGCGTAGCGCGCAAGAGTATTTGCAATTGTATGAAAAACTACGGCATTAACCCCTTGATGGCCGTTTCGACCTCCCAACAACAGGTTATTTATGACTTCATTGACCAGTGACCCTAGCAAATGGCTTGATGATTACGGCGATGCGCTATACCGTTACGCCATGTTGCGGGTGCGCTCCGAACCCTTAGCGGAAGATATGGTGCAGGAAACCCTGTTGGCGGCTTGGCAGTCGTTTACCCAATTTGGTGGGCAATCGTCAGTCAAGACGTGGTTGATAGGCATTATGAAGCATAAAATCATCGACCATTTCCGCAAATACAGCCACGAAACTGACTCACTAGATGATTTTGAAGATAATGATGCCTTATTAGCCCATTCTTTCGATGCGGATGGCCATTGGAAAATCAACTTAATTAATTGGGGAACACCTGATAAAGCTATGAATGACGAGCAATTCTGGCAAATGTTTTACCATTGCTTGGCGCGATTACCACAGAATATGGCGGATTTGTTCATTTTACGGACGGTGGAGGACCTGTCCAGTGAAGAATGCTGTAAGGTTTTGGCGATAGCCACGACCAACCAACTGTGTGTGGCGTTATCACGCACACGGCTCAAGCTCAGGCAATGTCTGGAAGTCCAATGGTTCGAGCAAGGATAAGACGATGCCCAGTTGCAAAGAAATGACCCGGCTACTTTCAGATAGCCTGGAAACACCGCTGCCGTGGCCGAAACGTTCGGTCATGCACCTGCACTTGTTAATTTGCGGGACGTGCCGGCGTTACCGTAGACATTTGCTGTTCATGCACAAAGTCTTGGCTGGGCATAATCATCTAATGTTCTTATCTGATACCGCCAAACAGCGGATTAAAGACAGTTTGGCAAAAAAAACGGAAGATTGATAGTGAAGCGGCGGAGCGCACTGCCCGCCGCCTTAGTCGCCTATGGCAACGTGTCTATTAAAAAACTTACGGCCTAACCAATAATCAAGGCTTAACCAGCCCGCCCCGCTACAAAACAGCGATGCCAACATCAACAAATACAACAATGGCAATTTGTAATTGCCAAAACCCTTGTCGATGATCGCATAGCCTTGCCACAACTCCGCCAGCGTCTGCCATTGTGCAGGCCAGTGGACGGCGGCAATGGCGACCACGGTCAAGACCATTAAGGCGACACTGGTTAAGCGGGTCGCCAAGCCCAACACCAAGGCAATCGATCCGAGAAGCTCCAACCCCATCGCCAAATTCCAGGTTAGGTCGGCGGATAAAAGGTTAAACGGAAACGGGAAGGTCAAATCGGCAAACCAATTGTCCCCATTCAGCTTTTCCAAACCCGCTTCGGCAAACTCATAAGCCAACACCAAGCGCAAGAAAATCGGGGCATGGCCAGAAGCGCGGCTGTCAAACCAAAAGGAAACTTTAGCCAAAAGCTTTTTTATTTGTGAAAATGCACAATGGCAATCAGTTATTGTGATAGTGTCTGAAATCATGATAACGCCCAGAAAGTGGCAAATATTCAAAAGGGAGGCCTGCAAAACTACTCGACCTTGCAGGCCGACCACCTATTACGGAATGTTATTTTTTTTCACCGCCGCAACTGCCTTCTTTCATTTTATCCGCACCCGCCTTACCGGCACCACATTTGCCTTCAACAGTTTTTCCGTTGCTTGCCCCCGCAGCTTCCATTTTAGCTTTTTTTGCACCGCATTTGCCCTCACCACATTTTCCTTCTTGGACTTTTTCACCCGTAGTGTCGGCTTCGGCAACGACCATAACAGAGCCAATTGTTTTCATCCCGAAAGGATTGCTGTCCGAATGGGCGATGGGAGCTGTTAAGGCTGTGGCAATAATGCCGCCAAAAGTAAATGCCAACGATTTTTTGTTCATGGTAATTCCTATTTAGTTGGTTAAAAGATAATCAGGAAAATGCGCTTGCGATATACAACCGCTTTCCTGACTCATCAGTCGTAACAATACGAAAAACCTTACAGAAATTTTAAAAAAATTATTGTTCTCTTTCTTCATTATTGGCAATAGCTTAAGCCCTTAAGCAAGCATGATTCCTTTGGCGAATGACATCCGCTTACCACATTCATTGTATGTTGCCTGAGAATTCACTATGATTGCCGCTCTGTATGGCTACCCTATGCCAAATAACAACCGCTCTCATAACAACACCGTGTCAGGAGATAATATGAAACTAATAACAGCAATCATCAAGCCATTCAAAATGGACGATGTCCGCGAAGCCCTATCAGAAATAGGGGTGGCAGGAGTGACAGCTACCGAAGTCAAAGGCTTTGGCCGTCAAAAAGGTCATACCGAATTATATCGGGGAGCTGAATATGTGGTTGATTTTCTACCTAAAGTAAAACTAGAAATTGCTGTGGCCGATGAGGTGTTAGAAAAGGCTATTGATGCCATTATTAAAGCCGCTAATACCGGCAAAATCGGCGATGGCAAAATTTTCGTGACTAGCTTGGAACAAGTCATACGTATCAGAACGGGTGAAACAGGCGAAGACGCTATTTAAAGGCGGGTAAAGGAAAAAAAATGTTCTTAAAAAATAACAATAAAAGCCTGCTCACAGGCTTGTGTTTGCTGCCTGGATTGGCTTGGGGCGATGGCATCAATCAAGCCAATACCGTTTGGGTACTAACGTCCACAGCGTTAGTCTTATTTATGACGATCCCGGGCCTGTCGCTATTTTATGCGGGTCTGGTGCGCAGTAAAAATGTTTTGTCCGTATTGATGCAATGTTTTGCCATCACATGTCTAGTTTCACTCTTATGGTTAGCCGGAGTCTATAGTTTTATTTTCAGTGATGGCGGCGACTTACAAAAAATTATCGGCGGAGCCTCCAAGCTTTTTATCATTGGCGTAGATACCGCATCCCAAACCGGCGATATACCCGAAGCAGTTTATTTCATGTTTCAAATGACGTTCGCCATCATTACCCCCGCGCTGATCGTCGGGGCATTTGCCGAACGGATGAAGTTTTCCGCGATGCTCTGGTTCAGTGCCTTATGGCTAATCATCGTATATATGCCGATTTGCCATTGGATGTGGGGTGGTGGCTGGTTGGCGGATTTGGGGGCGATGGATTTTGCTGGTGGTATCGTTATCCATGTCAATGCAGGCATAGCTGCATTGGTATCGGCTCTAGTGCTAGGCAACCGTAAAGGCTTCCCCACTGTCGCCATGCCACCTCATAATATGACGATGGTAGTTACGGGTGCAGGGATGTTGTGGGTCGGCTGGTACGGCTTTAATGCCGGCAGTGCCTTAACTGCTGACGGGCGAGCGGGCATGGCCATGCTGGTCACCCATATCGGTGCTGCTTCAGGGGCATTGACCTGGATGGCGATTGAATGGCAACGTTTTGGCAAACCCAGTGTTTTGGGTATTGTCACTGGCATGGTGGCGGGTCTGGGCACTATCACTCCGGCATCCGGCTTTGTCGGCCCTTTTGGCGGCTTGGTCATTGGCATCGCCGCAGGGGCCGTCTGCTTTTATGCGACCCAATATGTCAAACGGACATTGAAAATTGATGACTCATTGGATGTGTTCCCTGTCCACGGGGTCGGTGGCATCACCGGTTCTTTGCTTACAGGCGTGTTTGCCGCCAGTAATTTTGGCGGTTTGGGGCTTAAAGATGGCGTATCCGTTTTTCAACAAGTCAGCGTACAAGCGTTGGCCATCGTAGTGACTATCATTTGGAGCGGTTTATTCAGCTATCTAATCTTAAAAATGCTTGATGCGTCGCTAGGCCTGCGGGTCAGTGCCGATGAAGAAGTGCAAGGGCTGGATACTTCGCTCCATGAGGAAACAGGTTATCTTGATTTATAAGGCCTACCCCACATAGCAGGCCATACGCTTAGGCCAATTAACTGGAATTTCGGATGTTTTTATGGACACCGAGCGTCTATAACACCAGCCCTATAAATGGGGGGGTACTTAAAGCGTCCCAGTAAAAGGCGGCGTTTTAATCATTGGGATATCGCTTTTTTTGTTTATAATCAGTTTTAATCCATGCTGATAAAAGCCGATGCCTATGACCACCCGCCCTTTTGCCTTTATCTTAAAAGCCTTGCTGATAACCACCGGTTGCTTAACTTTGATGGTCATCGCAGGCTTTTACAGCCTACCTGCACTCCTGACCAGCCAATTGCCCGGGCTTATTGAGCGGCATACAGGCAGAAAAGCATCGTTGGCAGCGGCAACCCTACAGGTATTTCCATTGGTATTAGGCTTACAAGGTTTTGTGCTCCGTGAAAAAGACCAAAAGACCTTACTGGCTTTTGACGAACTGTCAGTAGAAATTGATGCCAAGCTATCATGGCAACAAACCGCGCTGGTCATCAGGCAGCTGACACTAAAAAAACCCGAAATTTATCTCACCAGAAACCAAGACGGCAGGTTTAATTTTCAAGATTTAGCCCCTGACAGTCCACAAACCCAAGCCGATAGCGGTGCAGATTTTTCAGTGGATATTGCCAAGCTCGCTATCAGTGGCGGCCAACTGGTTTGGAGCCATGCACAAGCCACCAAACCTTGGTCGGAAACCCTGCATTCATTAGATATTGTTATTGAAAATTTCAATTCCCGCAGCAATATCCCCGCCCATATCAGCCTAAATATGGCCTTACAATCGGGCGGGAATTTGGCTTGGGACGGCACATTAGGCTTAAGTCCTCTCACTTCACTAGGCCATCTTAAACTCGACAATGTTAACCTGCCCAAATTTACCGCCTTATTTCTAGCTGACAGCGGCGTAGCCAATATGGGTACCAACAATACGCTGGAGGCTGATTACCAGCTTGCTTATAACCAAGGCAAGCTCATTATGACGGCTCCTAAAGCCTCGTTTGAATTGCACGGCATTGAGTATGAGCAAGCAGGGCGTATGTTTAAATTGGCCGCACTTAAGCACGAGACCTCCTTAAGCATAGCTTATGCGCCGGGAGAGTGGCGGCTGGAAGCCAAAACGGCCCATACCCAAGCCAACACCCTCCGCATCCAAGACAGCCTTAACCAATTGCTCGGTGAGCTTAAGCAATTGACCGCAGAAACCGCTTATCAGATGACTTACCACAACCGTCACTTAAATATGAGCACCAGCCAAGCGGCTATGGCCATTAAAGAGTTGCGCATATCTGGCCATGGGGGGAAACTGATTTCCCTACCCGCCCTAGCGGTGCAGGGAATACAGGCCAATCTTGACCAACACACGCTCAAAATCAGCTCATTCACTTTAGACAACGCCGATCTTAGTGCGTGGCTGGACACCGATGGCAAGCTCAACTATCAAGCCCTATTACCCACCAGCACACCATCCCCTGCCGAGGTACCGGCAGCACCTGCGGTTAACTGGAACATTAACGTCGGCAACATTGCCCTGAACAATTGTGCCGTCACTTTTGAAGACCGCACTTTACCCAAACCTACAACTTTGACGTTAAAGCCCATTAATTTGAAATTGAGCGGTTATGATAATAACCCAGGCACGTCCTTGCCTTTCACATTAAGCACGGGCATCAATGATAATGGCCTGATCTCCTTGCAAGGCAAACTGGTGCTGGCACCGTTGGCGATGGAGACGGCAGTGACCGTCAACACCATTGACTTGGAAAAATTCCAGCCCTATTACGACCGCTTCATCCATTTGGACATTATTGATGGCATGTTGAACATTGACGGCAATGTGGCGCTGAAACAGACTGAAAACCAGCCACTGGATATCCAATTCAACGGTAATGGCGGCATTGATGATTTATTGATCCGTGACCAACGTGTCCATAAAGACTTTCTTAAATGGGAACGGCTGGCACTTAAAAATATGGTCATCGATGTTTTGGGACAACGCTACAGCGCCGCCGAATTGACCATCAACAAACCCTATGCACGGGTGACCATCAGAAAAGACAAAACCGTCAATTTCTCCAATTTGTTAATCGCCCAAGAACAACCGGTCGGAACGGCCTCTGCCCCAAAAACCAGCACCACCAAACCCTCTTTTTTCAAATTAGGCAAAATACAGGTTATTGACGGCTCCTCGGATTTTACCGACTTGTCCCTGGTGCTGCCATTCTCCGCGCATATCAAAAGCTTGGCTGGTGGTGCCAGCGGGGTCTCTTCTGACAAAAACAGCCTCATCCAAGTTGATTTGAAAGGCAATGCTTACGACTTAGCCCCTGTTGACATTGCCGGCAATATCCGCCCGTTTTTGGGCGAATATGACATCAAAATCAACTTTAACGGTTTGCCCATGCCGTTAGTGTCTTCTTACATGGTGCAATTTGCTGGCTATAAAGTCGAAAAAGGCAAGATGACCTTAGACCTTCATTACCAAATCGCCAATAAAAAATTGACAGCCAGCAACCATTTTTTGATTGACCAATTTGAACTTGGCGAGCGAGTGGACAATCCCGATGCCGCTTCCCTGCCGCTTAAGCTGGCGGTGGCGTTGCTTAAGGATAGCAACGGCAAAATCAAGATGGATGTGCCTATCTCCGGCGATCTTGATAAACCGCAATTTAATATTGGCGCGATTGTCACCGAAGCGCTCATCAATGCCCTGGGTAAAGTCATCAGTTCACCGTTTAGCGCCTTGGCCTTACTCTCTGGCGGCCAGCACAGCGATTTAAGCACCATTGCCTTTAAAGCGGGCAGTGCGACCCTGGAAAATGCCCAGCAAGAAAAATTGAATAGCATCGCCGCCGCCTTAAAAGTCCACGCCCAATTAATGCTGGAAATAAAAGGGATTACCCAACAGCTGCAAGACTGGCCTGCGATCAGCGATGACGCGCTTTACGATCAGCTGAAAATCCGCCGGGCGGCGGAAATCAATGGCAAAACCGCACGCAAAATCCGCGCCGAATATGTCGAACTGTCCGCACAGGACTACCGTCGCTTGCTGGCCGATATGTTTATCGAAAAATTTCCCGCCTTGGCAAAAAAATCTTGGCTAGGCACACCGCAATTGAATAACCCTGGCAGCGGCAATTTTTATGATGTTGCCAAACAAAAGTTGCAAGACATCATCAAGCCCGAACAAGAACGCCTAAAGGAATTGGCTAATGACCGCTCCCAAGCCATCGCCAAATATCTTGTCCAACAAGGCCGGATCGACCAAGAACGGATTTATATTCTGGATTCTGTCGTTGACATCGACAAAAACAACAAGGAAATTGCCAGTTTATTATCATTAAAAGCCAATTAAACGTAAGCGGCGACCCGCTTTTTCGGTAAAATTACCACAAAAGCTGGGTTTTGCAAGCGTATCAAAGCATAATAGGGGCGATTTCCGAGCGCTTGGGGATTTTTCTCAGGCTTGCTGTGTTTTTAACGGCAACGCCATGTAAAATAGCCGTTATTTGACACACAAATCGATGCCTCACTCCCCTATTAATTATTAAAACCCCAAACTAGGCACATAATTTTTGTGCATCCTCCAAAAAGGCTACTATACTTTTTGAGTCAATTCATGTTGTGGTTGCGGCCAATACTTAAAACAAATGGGGATTGTTATCTATGGGTCACACTAATGGTCACTTTTAAGGATATGTTATGAAATGGTTCAGTCATAAACAGAATACGGTTCTGAGTATTGATATCAGTACGGCGGCAGTAAAAATGCTCGAATTGAGCCGCCTAGGGCCACGTTATCGGGTGGAAAGTTACGCCGTGGCACC
>JACXTQ010000159.1 GCA_016919605.1 Methylovulum sp. | reverse complement strand
TTCTATTAGGGGCCGGCTTCAACACATGCAAAAAACTCTTCAGTGAGAGTGAGAAAAAATCATGCAATTAAACCCATCTGAAATAAGTGATCTGATTAAAAAGAAGATCGAAAGCTTTGATTTGAGTTCTGAATCTCATACGGAAGGTACAGTCGTCAGTGTGTCTGACGGTATCGTCAGGGTTCATGGCCTTTCAGCAGCAATGCAAGGGGAAATGTTAGAATTTCCAGAAAACACATTTGGTATGGCCCTCAACCTTGAGAGGGATTCGGTCGGTGTAGTTATTTTAGGCTCATACCAGCACATATCAGAAGGCGATACGGTAAAATGTACCGGACGGATTTTAGAAGTGCCTGTGGGCGAAGCCTTATTGGGTCGTGTTGTTGATGCTTTAGGCAATGCTATTGATGGCAAAGGCGCCATAGAAACCAACGAAAGCTCACCTATCGAAAAAATCGCCCCGGGCGTTATTGCCCGCCAATCGGTTGACCAACCTGTGCAACTGGGTTTGAAATCAATCGATGCCATGATTCCGGTTGGCCGTGGCCAACGTGAGTTGATTATCGGTGATAGGCAAACGGGTAAGACTGCGATTGCCATTGATGCCATCATCAACCAAAAAGGCACGGGCATTAAATGTATTTATGTGGCGATCGGCCAAAAACGCTCATCCATTGCCAACGTTGTCCGTAAATTGGAAGAACATGGTGCGATGGAGCATACCATCATTGTTGCAGCTTCGGCTTCCGAATCGGCGGCCATGCAATTCATTGCCCCTTATACAGGGTGTTCAATGGGCGAGTATTTCCGTGACCGTGGCGAAGATGCCTTGATCATTTATGATGACTTGACTAAACAAGCTTGGGCTTACCGCCAAGTGTCATTGCTGTTACGCCGTCCGCCAGGCCGCGAAGCTTATCCTGGTGACGTATTCTATTTACACTCACGCTTGTTGGAACGCGCCGCGCGTATCAATGCCGAAGAAGTTGAAAAACTGACCGGCGGTAAAGTGAAAGGCAAAACCGGCTCATTGACCGCATTGCCGATCATCGAAACCCAAGGCGGTGACGTATCAGCATTCGTTCCGACTAATGTGATTTCCATCACCGACGGACAAATTTTCTTGGAAAGCAACCTATTCAACGCGGGTATCCGTCCGGCTGTCAACGCAGGCCTATCGGTGTCACGGGTCGGTGGTGCTGCGCAAACTAAGATTATTAAGAAATTAGGTGGTGGTACCCGTCTTGATTTGGCGCAATACCGTGAGTTAGCGGCATTCGCCCAATTCGCATCCGATCTTGATGAAAGCACCCGCAAACAAATTGAGCGCGGCCAACGTGTTACCGAATTGATGAAACAAAATCAATATTCGCCGATGTCTGTTGCCCAAATGGCGGTTTCGCTATTTGCCGCCAATGAAGGCTTTCTTGATAAGGTCGAAGTCAATAAGGTATTGGATTTTGAAGCGGCATTGCACGGGTACATGAAGGCGGAGCATTCCGCTCTTATGGACACCATCAATGAGACGGGTGATTTTAGTAATGAAATCAAGCAAGGTCTGCAAACTGCTGTAGAAACTTTCATTAAAACTCATAGTTGGTAAAAGGGTCTTAACATGGCTGTTGGTAAAGAAATACGCACCAAGATTGCGAGTATCAAAAATACTCAAAAGATTACCCGCGCCATGGAAATGGTTGCGGCGAGCAAAATGCGTAAAACAAAAGACAGAATGCAGGCAACGCGACCCTACGCAAAAAAAATCGCCCAGATCATCAAACATCTGGCTCAGGCCAACCCTGAGTATAAACATCCATTCCTGATCCAGCGTGATGTCAAACGGGTAGGTTTTATTGTCGTCAGTTCTGATAGAGGATTGTGTGGCGGGTTAAATTCCAACCTGTTCAGAAAGTCCCTAGGCATGTTGACGCAATGGCGTAACGAAGGTGTTGAAGTTGATATTTGCACCATCGGTACCAAAGGCTTTAGTTTTTTTAGTAACCTTAAGCATGTCAAGATTGTAGGTCAAGCTGGCAAGCTTGGTGATGCCCCCCATCTTCGTGACATTATCGGTATTATTAGGATAATGTTGGATGCCTATGAACAAAATCAGATAGATGAGTTGTATGTCGTCAGCAATGAATTTGTCAATACCATGACCCAACGGCCTACGGCTGAAAAATTGCTTCCGGTTGCCGCCGATGAGATTGAAAACGGCTTGAGTGGGCATTGGGATTATATTTATGAGCCTGATGCCAAGGAAGTGCTGGATCACCTATTGACACGCTACATCGAATCTATTGTGTATCAGGGGCTGGTCGAAAATAATGCTTGCGAACAAGCCGCTAGAATGGTGGCGATGAAGGGTGCTTCGGACAATGCCGGCAAACTGATCAAAGAGCTTCAGTTGGTTTACAACAAAGCCAGACAAGCCGCAATTACTCAAGAAATTTCAGAAATTGTTGCTGGTGCCGCCGCTGTCTAAAGCGGCCGCAGTGAATGGATAGGCCCGGATTGCCTAAGAAATGGACAAAGAAATGGGCAATTTGGGTATGTTATTCGCCGAAAATCGCTTAAAGCCCTAGCAAAATGATAAAAAACTAAGAGGACAACTTAATGAGTTCGGGTAAAATCGTTCAGATTATTGGTGCGGTCGTCGACGTGGAATTTTCACGTGAAGAATTGCCCAAAATTTATGATGCTTTAATTGTAGAAACAAATGGCTTGGTGCTGGAAGTTCAGCAACAAATTGGCGATGGTGTCGTTAGGGCTATTGCGATGGGTAGCACCGATGGTTTAGGTAGAGGTTTGGTGGTCACCAACACTCTTGCCCCTATTTCGGTTCCCGTAGGCCAAGAAACCTTAGGACGTATCATGAACGTCTTAGGCCAACCTATTGATGAAAAAGGCCCTATCGGCGAAAAAGTCAAGTGGGGCATCCATAGGGAAGCACCCAGTTACGCAGAGCAGGCGGCTGCTAATGAACTGCTGGAAACAGGTATCAAGGTCATTGACTTAGTGTGTCCGTTTTCAAAAGGCGGTAAGGTTGGTTTGTTCGGCGGTGCTGGTGTAGGCAAGACCGTCAACATGATGGAGTTGATCCGTAACATCGCGATTGAGCACAGCGGTTATTCGGTGTTTGCAGGTGTGGGTGAACGTACCCGTGAAGGTAACGATTTCTATCATGAAATGACCGATTCCAACGTTATTGACAAAGTATCGTTAGTTTACGGACAAATGAACGAGCCACCTGGAAACAGATTGCGTGTGGCGTTGACCGGTTTGACTATGGCGGAATATTTCCGTGATGAAGGCCGCGATGTGCTGTTCTTCGTTGACAACATTTACCGTTATACCTTGGCGGGTACGGAAGTGTCGGCGTTGTTGGGCCGTATGCCATCAGCGGTAGGTTATCAACCGACATTGGCCGAAGAAATGGGTGTTCTGCAAGAACGTATCACGTCGACCAAAACCGGTTCGATTACGTCTATCCAAGCGGTTTATGTACCTGCCGATGACTTGACTGACCCGTCTCCTGCCACCACTTTCGCCCATTTGGATGCGACCGTGGTATTGTCACGACAAATTGCCGAATTGGGTATCTATCCTGCGATTGACCCATTAGATTCGACCAGCCGCCAGTTAGACCCGTTAGTTATTGGTCAAGAGCATTATGACGTGGCGCGTAAAGTCCAAGGGATTTTGCAACGTTATAAAGAATTGCGTGATATTATCGCGATTTTGGGCATGGATGAATTGTCCGAAGAAGATAAACAAACTGTTGCCAGAGCGCGTAAAATCCAGCGTTTCTTGTCACAACCTTTCTTTGTCGCCGAGGTGTTCACGGGTTCGCCAGGAAAGTACGTGTCTTTGAAAGATACCATTGCCGGTTTTAAAGGCATTATTAACGGCGAGTACGATGCAATTCCAGAACAAGCTTTTTATATGGTAGGCACCATTGAGGAAGTGTTGGAAAAAGCAAAGGCTATGAAAGCTTAATGTCAGTTTAGGTAAAATAAATGACCATGACCGTTCATGTAGATATCGTAAGTGCAGAAAAGGAAATCTTTTCCGGTTTGGCGGAAATGGTATTTGCTCCTGCTGAATTAGGCGAAGTGGGCATTTCCCCCCGTCACGCACCTTTTATTACCCGTTTGAATCCAGGGGAAGTGCGCGTAAAGGTGACGGATAAGGAAAATTATCCGTTCTTTATTTCCGGCGGCATTCTGGAAGTGCAGCCCCATTTGGTCACGGTGTTGGCGGATACCGCCATTCGCGCCAAAGATATTGATGAGGCGGCGGCGCTGGAAGCTAAGACGAGAGCCGAAGAAGCCTTGGCGGATAGGACGGGCAACGTGGATTATGAAGCGGCTCATGCGCAATTGATGCAAGCCATTATGCAATTGAGGACACTGGATAGGCTGAGAAAGCGTGGCGAATAATTCATAGCTAATCATCGATGATTGTAATATTGACAATCATGCCGGTAAATCTTATCAAAGCCTGGTAACGCGCAAGCGCTATCGGGCTTTTTTGTTAAATGGAATAGGATATGAAAATTACCACTATTATTTTGGCGGCAGGTAAAGGTACGCGAATGCGCTCGGATTTACCCAAAGTGCTGCATTGCATTGCCGATAAGCCGTTGTTGCAACATGTATATGATTTGGGTTGCCAATTGGCGGATAACAGCATTCACATCGTGATTGGCCACGGTGCCGAACAGGTTAGGCAAGCCTTGGCATCTTGCCGCATCAATTGGCTGGAGCAGCTACAGCAGTTGGGTACGGGTCATGCGGTGCAACAAGCCCGCCCCTTTATGGGTGATGATGATACGGTGCTGATACTGTATGGTGATGTGCCGTTATTAAAATTATCGACAGTTGAGCGATTATTGGCTAATGTTAGCGGAGATACTTTGGCCTTGTTGACGGTCAACTTGGCAGATTCCAGTGGCTACGGCAGAATAGTCAGAAATAGTGCCGGATATGTGTTAAAAATTGTTGAAGAGAAAGATGCTACGGCCAGCGAAAAAGCTATCCGTGAAGTCAATACCGGTATTATGGCGGTGCCTGGCAAACGGCTAAAGAGCTGGCTAGGACAATTGACTAATCACAATGTCCAGAAAGAATACTATCTGACCGATATTATTGAAATGGCGGTGGCTGAAGGTGTTGTTATTGCCACTAGCCAACCTGAAACCGCAGAAGAAGTATTGGGAGTCAACAACCGTATGCAGTTGGCTCAGTTAGAGCGGGTATACCAGTTAGAGCAAGCCGACAAATTAATGACCCAAGGCGTGACCTTGCGTGATCCATTGCGTTTTGATTTGCGCGGCTGCGTGGAACATCTTGGCCAAGACATTGAAATTGATGTCAACGTCCTGTTGGAAGGTAAGATTAGCATAGGCAAT
>JACXTQ010000158.1 GCA_016919605.1 Methylovulum sp. | reverse complement strand
CACGGAAAAACACCTCGTCGAGGGCGTTGTTGAGCTTCCATAAACGGCAGAAAAAGCATTGTTTTTGAATGGTTTTTTCTTAACTTAATGGCAGTGACGCCGGAGCGTGGGAACGATAGGATATATTCATGCTTGCGCCCGTTCGCCGCTTCCCAGTGTAAATAGTCCTGTTCAGTGATGCCGTGTTTTGGCAATAAAGCACCCACGCCGATACCTCTTATAAATCTATTTCCAGCCCATCATAAGCGACTTCGATGCCGTGGGCGGCGAGTATTTTGCGCTCGTTGGAATCATCGTCCAAAATCGGGTTGGTGTTGTTGATGTGTATCAAAATTTTGCGCTTTTCACCGATGCTGTCCAGCACCTCAATCATGCCGTCTGTGCCGGATTGGGGTAAGTGGCCAATTTCCCGCGCCCGTTTTTGGCTGATGCCTTGCGTGACCATTTCATCGTTGGTCCAAAACGTGCCATCGACCATGACGCAATCGGCGGTTTGCATGGCCGCCAGCACATGCGGTTCTATCTCGCCTAAGCCGGGCGAGTAAAAGACTTTTTTGCCCGTGGATAGTTGTTCGATAATTACGCCGATGTTGTCGCCGTCGTGCGGGTCGTGACGGTGCGGGGAGTAGGGAGGGGCTTTGCTTTTTAAGGCTTGGGTGTAAAAGCGCAGGTCATCAATGCCGGGGATAGTGAAGCTGCTGCCGTCCACGGGTACGGGGTGGTGGTTGACGGTGCAGTAATGCGCCAGCATGTTAAATAAGGGGAAGCCGCTGGTCAAATCTTGGCGGACCATTTCCGTGCAGTAAACTTCCAGCGGCTTACCTTCGCGCAGCATCAGCATCCCCGTGGTGTGGTCAATCTGGCTGTCAATCAGCATAATGGCCTTAATGCCGGTATCGCGGATGCCGTTTTTCGGTTGGATGGCGGGAAAGGCTTCCAGTTGCGCACGGATGTCCGGCGAGGTGTTGAACAACAACCAATTACGGTTATCGGTGCTGACGGCGATGGACGATTGGGTACGCGCCGTGCCGTTCATTTCGTTATGGCGCAAACGGTGGCAGTTATGGCAGTTGCAGTTCCATTGCGGGAAACCGCCACCGGCGGCTGAACCTAAGACTCTAATTTTCATTTTTTTTATAACCAATTAAGGGGAGGGGGGAAGTGTTGGCTTAAGGGCTGTTTTTAGGGTGATGTACCGTATTGTAAGCCTTTAAGGCACGCCCACAGAGGCCGCTGTGGCGTGGGCATAAGCTTTGATTGTACCGGATTATCGGCTAGGTCGAAAATCCTTAGACCGCAGGTGTGGGTTATTGCGATTGAAAGGAGATGTGTCGGTTGTTGAACTCCGACATTTGGTTTAAGCTTTCTGGATTAGGTTGTTAATTGGTAAAACTATAGGAATCAACATGGCATATAAGCAGATAGTGGCGTTAATAGTGGCGGGGCTTGTTAGTTTAGGGGCTTTTGCAGAGTCAACCCAGCCGTTGACTATTGGAGAGGCATATCAGGCTATCCCGCACCAGCAGACGCGCTTTGATCCGCTGTCAACCGCAATGATGGATGGTGAAGAAAAACAGTTTCTTGACCTGTTTTTTGGTTTGACCGA
This sequence comes from Methylovulum sp., assembly GCA_016919605.1. Taxonomy (GTDB): domain Bacteria; phylum Pseudomonadota; class Gammaproteobacteria; order Methylococcales; family Methylomonadaceae; genus Methylovulum. The sequence continues at coordinate 924 of JACXTQ010000158.1, read as the reverse complement.
TCTGGCGTTGGTGGAGCGGGTGTCTGTGCAACTGGCTAAGGCGCAAGGGGCTGAGGTTGGCGACCATTATGCGGATATTTTACAGCGGTTACAGGCGTTGCATGTGCCGACCAAGCTGGCCTTGGCGCATCATTTGGTGATTGCGGCGGTCACTGACCAGCAGGCTTATCTGGAAAGCTGGAATGGCACCAGCACTTTTAACGCCCAAGACCCGTTGGTGGAAAGTGCCCATCAAAAGCTGCTGAAAGCTTATAGTGAGCTGATGCGGCTGTACCCGCAAGAAACCGCCCACACTAAGCAGGCTTTTTTCGATCATTTATGCGGCCTTGATTTCAAATGATAGGGGAGGCTGTCAACGGGCGGTTGAAGCAATGGCAGGTCGTTTCGTCATAGCGTACAAGACCCTTGGCAATGGGGTTTTTGATAGGAACAAATGAAACAACGCCGCAAAGCCTTGGGTGGTGGGGTCAATGACGGGGGGATGGCCATACACCCCAGCCTCGGTTTAAAAAACATCCATTTTTTTGCATCCATTTTTTCGGTTTCTCCGTATACATAAATGCAATTTCAGCACACAGAAATTGCCCCGTGTTTATCTAAATTTCATTCTACCTTGATAGAGAGTCCCCGATTATGAAAATGATGCCTAAATTGCTGGTTGCTTCGATTGTTGCAGCCCTGCCGGCCTTCAGTTTTGCGGCCAGCCACCGTGAAGCCCCGGCCATTGCCCTTGATCCCGCCGCTGATATTACCGATGTTTATGCGTTCCGCAGTTGGGAAGACCCTAGCAAGCTGGTTTTTATTATGAACGTGTTGCCTGGGCAAGAGCCTAGCGCCGGGCCAAATTATTATAATTTTGATGACAGTGTCGCTTATGACATTAATATCGACACCAATAAGGACGGTAAGGCCGACGATATTGTT
>JACXTQ010000024.1 GCA_016919605.1 Methylovulum sp. | reverse complement strand
TGTATCAAATCATTATAGTTATTCATGTATTGCTGGGTCTGGGCATAATTGGCCTGATCATGATCCAGCAAGGCAAAGGAGCCGATGCCGGGGCCTCATTTGGCTCAGGGTCATCAGGGTCGGTTTTTGGGGCGCAAGGTGCCGGCTCTTTTTTGTCAAGGACTACTGCGACCTTGGCGGCGCTGTTTTTTCTCACCAGCTTAGGCTTGGCGGTATTAAATGGCAGGCAAGGTGCAGCTTACGATCTGATGAGTGCGGAAACGGCCAAAAAAGATGCTATTGGCATTCCACAAGCGGACATCAATAAATCCGTGGAAAACTTGTTAGCCAACCCACCAGCAGGCCAGGCAGAACAACAACCAACAACAACGCCACCTGTTGAACAACCCAAAGCCGTTGAAGCAACCCCGTCAACCCCAGTGACAGATGGAAACGGTGCTATTGACGTTAAGCCCTTACCTGAAAGCCCTGCGCCAGTTGCCCAAGAAGAAATAAAAACGCCGGACGCACCCAAAGCTGAAGAAGCCAAACCTGCTGAAACCGCCCAGCCGCTGGAAGAGACTAAAGCACCAGCCACCGAAGCCGTAAAAACAGTAATAGTGCCTAAAGCCGAAGAAGCTAAACCTGTTGAAGCTAAAAAAGCGGACGAGAAAAAAGCTGACAAAGCCAAAGCCAAAAAAGAAGCCGCCAAAGCTAAAGAAGACAAGAAAAAAGCGGCTGCCAAAAAGAAAGAAGACGAAAAGAAATAGTTTAACGCCGATGTGGTGAAATTGGTAGACACGCCATCTTGAGGGGGTGGTGACGCAAGTTGTGCCGGTTCGAGTCCGGCCATCGGTACCAAACAGGGGTTTTAAGAGACCCAAAGAAGTACAAGAACCCGCAAGCTATCTGGCTTAGCGGGTTTTTTATTGTCCAGCGAAATGCAAGGAAAGCCCATACAATGCACACAAATTAGTGACACAAATCGTGATACGGTCTAAAGTAAGCCAAAAACGTATCACAACGGTGTCACAAAATGGCTGAAAAACTCAATAAAGACGCGGCTTACAGGGCGGCCAAACCTAAAGACAAGGATTACACTATCAATGACGGAAACGGTTTGGTGTTGTTGGTGAAATCCAGCGGCGTTAAAACATGGCGGTTCATTTACCGATTTGCAGGAAAACAAAACAGGCTTGGTTTTGGGGCATATCCAGAAACTACCTTAGAGGCCGCACGGCGTAAAGCAGAAGAAAGCCGCGCACAGATCGCCAACGGTATCGACCCTAGCCAAGTAAAAAAGCAAACCAAGCAAACAGCACAGATTGATATAGAAAACGCCCAACGGTTAGAAGCTGGCTTATTTATGCTGAACAGTTTTGAACACGCGGCGCGGGATTGGCTGGACTCAATTGCCCACAAAACACGCCCCATTACCCACCAAAAGAAAACCAGCCGCTTTGAAAGATTGGTTTTCCCTACAATCGGTAACATGCCTTTAACGGAAATCAAATCACCCGACATTTACGGATTGCTGAAACCGTTAATCACCCTGCAAAAACTGGAGACCGCCCACCGGATACATGCCGAAATCAGGGCGGTTTATGATTACGCCATAGCCCACGGGCGGGCGGACTATGACCCCGCGCAATCGGTAGCCAAGCAAATACCCGCGCAAAAGGTCAAAAACCGTGCGGCAATCACCGAACCACGCGATATAGGCCAACTGTTACGCGATATTTACAGCTATCAAGGCACGTTTATTGTGCAGTGTGCCTTTAAGTTTTCCCCTTTGGTGTTCCAACGCCCTGGCGAAATCCGGCAAATGGAATGGAAGGATGTAGACCTTACCGCCAAAGAATGGCGTTATTTTGTCACTAAGACTGAGATTAACCATATTGTTCCTTTATCACGCCAAGCCATTGATGTGCTGGAAACCATCAGGCCGCTAACAGGGGAGGGGCGTTATGTGTTTCCGTCTAGCCGTGGTGATGGGCGGCCTATGTCCGACAACACCATCAGGACGGCACTCAGGACGCTAGGGTATGACGGCGAAGTGATGACCCCGCACGGGTTCAGGGCAATGGCAAGCACCTTGTTAAACGAGCAGGGGTTTAGCCCCGATGCCATAGAACGGCAACTGTGCCACATGCCAAAAGACAAAGTACGGGCGGCTTATAATCGCGCTGGCTACCTTGAAGAACGCCGGAACATGATGCAATCATGGGCGGACTATCTGGACGGTTTGAAAAATGGGGCGCAAGTAATCGAATTCAAAAAAGCAGGATAATCCAACGGGTAAGGGGTGTAGTTTGATGGAAAAAGACTGTGGGCTTAGTGTTACGGAGGTGTTATTACTGTCAGATGAAGTTAATACCGACACCGCGTTAAATTCATTGCAGGTTCTAAAGCATTTTTCAGTAGCTGTAAATAATGGAATACAGCCGGACAAAAGGGTTATGAAAGCAATTGCAGGGGTGTTTTCATCTTATATCTGCCAGCACCAAATTGTTGGGGAGCCGGAAAAATTCAAATCATTAGACGAATCTTTCAATTTAAAACCCAAAAAAGGTGTTGGACATCCGGTCAAACATTCGGTTAATAGCAGCATAAGAATGATATTTCTTAATCAAATGTACCTGTATCGAGTGGCTGCCAAGAACCGTGGGGAATCCCCAACGCTTATGGAATCGGCAGAATGGGTGTCAAACCATTGGAACATTAACGGCGAAACAATGGATGCTGAAACGTTAAAACGTTATTACACTGAGGTAGGCGGCGATGAGTTTTTTACAAATCAAGCGTATGTTATTGAAAAATATATGGGGATTTAAAACGGCTTTTTGAATCCCTGACAAGTTAAAAAATATGCTTAGAATACCGTAGCTATGTACAACAAGCATCAAAGAGGTACAAAGCATGGCTACACAATCCACCCCCCAACCCTGCCACCTGCAAGAGTGCGCATTATTGCGGCTCTGGCAAATTATCGGCAACCCGAAGGCGAACCCGCCCATTCCCGCCATCCTTCCCATTGGCCGAACCACGTTTTTAAACGGTGTCAAATCGGGCAAATACCCCAAGCCCGTCAAATTGGGGGAGCGTTCAGTCGCTTGGCGTTCCGAGGACATACGCGCCTTGATTGAATCAATGGGCGGTGCTGTATGAGCGGCAAAAAAAACAGGCTTGAATGCCAAGTTTTTGCAAAGTTTTCACACAAAAGTGATGGCAAGGTAATGGCAAGGTTTATACATGGGTATGAAAATCGGGCGGACGGCTTGACACCGCCACGGCTATTACCGGACAATCGCCGCGCTGTCAGTACATTTCTGGCAGTCGGGCGTGGAAACCCGTTTTTTAGACAAGGCGAAAAATCGCCACTGCCCTTAGTGGCTTTTTTATGCGCGTCATATTGTGCGGCCTTGTGTCGCCTATCTATTATGGCG
>JACXTQ010000157.1 GCA_016919605.1 Methylovulum sp. | reverse complement strand
TAGTGCTAAAAAAACGCCGGCACTACGGCTTATTTGCCTTGGGCATCTTGCCACAGCAGTTTATGGAGTTGGATTTGAAAGCGCACGGGCAGGCGGTCACGAAGGATGTTGTCTGCCAGTTCGGTGGGATTTTGTTGTCCGGCTATGGGTGAAAAAAGGATTTGGCAGCGTTTGTCCAAAGCGTATTCGGCCATGATGGCTTTTGACCAGTTGTAGTCTTCGGTGTTGCCGATGACGAACTTGACTTGATCTTGGGAAGTCAAGTGAGCGATGTTGCTGTAGAGGTTTTTGTCCAGTTCGCCGGAGCTGGGCGTTTTTAAGTCCATGACTTTGATGATGCGCGGGTCTACGCCGGACACGTCCAAGGCACCACTGGTTTCCAGTGAGACGTGGTAGCCTTGGTCGGCCAGTTGGCTTAACAGGGTATGGCAAGCCGGTTGTGCCAAGGGTTCGCCGCCGGTGACGGTGACGTAATGGCAACCGTATTGGGCGACTTGATCCAAGATGTCGGTAATGGCGATTTTTTTGCCACCGGTGAAGGCGTAGGCGGTGTCGCAATAGCTACAGCGCAAGGGGCAGCCGGTAAGGCGGACAAACACGGTGGGTAAGCCGACGGTGTTAGCCTCGCCTTGTAGCGAGTGGAAAATTTCGGTAATGCGTAAGGCGTTCACGATTATTGGCTGACGTTAAGCAACAACAGCTTTTTGGTGGCTGCACGCGCTGCGGTGGTGTTGGGGAATTGGCGGGTGACTTGGTTTAGGTATTCACGCGCTTTGTCGGTGTGGTTTTGATCCATTTCAACCTTGCCCAGCATCAGCAAGGCATCCGCTTGTTTAGGGCTGTTGGGGTATTTTTCGATGACGGCGTTGAAGGCTTGTTTGGCGGCATCAGGGTTTTTGTTGACCAGATAGGCTTCACCTAGCCAATACTGGGCGTTACCGCTTAGGCCGCCGTTGGGGTAGGTGCTCAGGTAGTTTTTAAAAGCGCTGATGGATTCATCGGTATGTCCACTTCTTAAATCCATGTAGGCGGCTTTGTAGGCTTGGCTTTCGGCATCGGAAACGGCGGCGGCTTTGGGTGCAGGCGCTGCCGGAGGAGTGGTTGCAGCGGCAGGGGTTGCGTCAACAGGCACTTTGGTTTCGGGTGCGGGCACTGCGGGTTCGCCTGTACCGGGGGCATCGGCGGGAGGTGCGTTCGGATCAGCGGGAGGTGCGGTGGCATCAGTGGCTGCGCCGCTTCCTTTGGTCTCGAGGCTTTGCAGACGGTCTTCCAAGTCACCGAGCCGGGCTTTTTGCTGTTTTTTCAGTTCGGCGATGGTGTTGGCCTGTTCTTCAACTTTGCCGGTAAGCTGTTGCACTTCGGTTTGTAATTGCTCCAAACGCCCCGTCATTTCCAGTAAGGAGCTGGTGGACGGTGAGGGGGCTATGTTATTTGCCGTCGGCACCGCTGATGGCGGATAGGCAGAATTGTCAATCACTTCAGGCAATGCGTAAACCGGGGTGATAAGGCCACAGTACGCACCTAGCAAAATAACGAGGCGTTTGTTCATTTATTTACCTTGATAGTTGATTTCTACGCGGCGGTTGAGTTCCCAAGCGGATTCGTCATTACCGAAGGCGGCGGGTTTTTCTTCGCCATAGCTGACCACGCTGATTTGGCTTTCGGACACGCCTTGGATTTTCATGATGCTGGCTACGGATTTGGCACGTTGTTCACCCAAGGCAATGTTGTATTCGCGGGAGCCGCGTTCATCGCCATGACCTTCCAAGGTGATGTGTTGGGAAGGGTTTGCCAACAGATATTGGGAGTGGGCGGCGATCACGGGAACGAAGTCTTGTTGGATTTGAAAACTGTCCAGCATGAAGTAAATGGTGCGTTTAGACAGGGGGTTGCTAGGGTCGCTAAATTCGGGGCCCAAGCTGGCGGCACCATCGGCGGAGCCGTACATACCGGAGCCGGAACCGCCCATTTCAGAGCCGTTAAGGCTGCCATCGGAGTTGAGGCCGTTGGTTGAGGCATCGCCAATGCCAGCAGTGCCGGTTTGGCTGCCATCTAGCAGTCCGCTCGTTTTATCATCCGTGTCCGCACAAGCTGTCAAGAGCAACGTGCTGATGGTTAGGACTAAAAGGCTGTTGTGCAATTTCATGGTTTAGTTTCCAGATTTATGTAAGTAGGCTAAGTGGTTAAAGAAGGCGAGAGGACGGAAAAATCTGCGGGTACGGCGGGTACGCGCTACTGTCCTTAAGTTAATGATTTTTAATTTAATTTCAATAACATAAAAATATACGCTATCGTTCCCACGCCGGAGCGTCACTGCCATTAAGTTAATATATTATGCTTTCATTTCAATAAGATAATAAAGATAACTAATTTAAGGTCGTAGTAAGTTAATCCGTTCGTGGTGAGCCTGTCGAACCATGACCGGATTAACCGTCCACCCTTCGACCAACTCAGGGCGAACGGTCAATCCTATCTTGTTGATATTACAGATACAAATCCTTAACTTAATGGCAGTGACGCCGGAGCGTGGAACGATAGGGCTTTGATTTTTATTATTTATTTCTTGACTTAATGGCGGCGAGGATATACCCCCAACCTGAACGGCAGCTGATCGGTTATTGTGGCGACCAAGCGGGTTCGCGGACTTCGCCATTGGTAAACTGTAATTTTTGTTGCATTTTACCATCGACTGAGACAGCCGATAAGAAGCCTGTGCCACCTTTTTTCGAGGCATATAAAATCATGCTGCCATTAGGGGCAAAACTGGGTGATTCGTCAGAGGGGCCGGAGGTTAAAACGCTGATGCCTCTGCTGGCCATATCCATGACGGCGATACGGTAGCCACCGCCACCGCCATGCACCATCGCCAGGCTTCTGCCATCGGGTGAAAAGCTGGCGCGGGCGTTGTAATCACCGGAAAAAGTGATGCGTTTTTCATTGCCACCTTGGCTGGAGACCATGTAGAGCTGAGGTTTGCCGCCACGATCTGAGGTAAACACGATGGCGCTGCCATCAGGCGACCAGACCGGTTCGGTATCAATGGCGTTGCTTTTGGATAGTTTGGTCAGCGCATGGGAACCTAGGTTGAGCACGAAGATATCAGGGTTGCCGTCTTTGGATAAGGTGAGGGCTAAGCGAGTGCCATCGGGAGACCATGACGGTGCACCGTTAATGCCAGGAAATTCGGCGACCCGCTCGCGTTGGCCTGATGATAAAGTTTGGATGTAGATCGCCGCCGAATGGCGTTCAAAAGAGACGTAAGCGAGACGCTTGCCATCGGGGGACCACGCGGGTGACATCAGCGGTTCGCGGGAGGAGGCGACCGTTTGTGGATTGAAGCCGTCGGCATCGGCGACTTGCAATTGGTGGTTTTGCCGTCCGCCGCTGGTGATGTAGGCGATACGCCCACTGAACACGCCTTTTTTGCCGGTCAGTTTTTCAAAGATCAGATCGCTGATGTGGTGGGCGGTGCGGCGTAGGTCATTGGCGGAGGAGGCCATTTTGTAGCCGAGCATTTGCCCGCCTTTGTTAACGTCCAGCAGTTGGAATTGGACATCGTATTGGCTGCCGTTGTTGTTGACCCGCCCAACAACGAGATAGTCTTGCATCTGGGATTGCCATTCTTTGTAATTGACTTCCGCCGCACTGCTGGGCAGGCTTTGCATGGACTGTTGCGCCATCATTTTAAAATAACCGCTGCGTTCAAGATCGGCGTTGACGATGGAGCTGATATCCACAGGCGCGGCGGTGGCGGTAAAAGGCACCACGGCGACAGGTAATGCGCTTTCGGTACCGCCGGTCACTTCAATGGTGAGGGCTGCGTAACTGGGTAAAGCAAGTGTGCAAAGCGCGATCAAGGCGATATTTTTTAAAAAAACCATAGGGTTGCCTCTGTTTTTAAAGTCGTGGTTCATCATGGGTAACGGATTATCAGGGGTTGAAATTAAAAGTTAGCAGCCGGTAATGTTTCGCAAACAGTTCCGGGTCTTTCGGCACGGGCAACGGCGACGCGCGGTTTACGGCGTTAATCGCTGAGTTGTCGAACATCTCATCGCCACTGCTGGAAACGACTTCGGCATCTAAGACTTCCCCGCTGGGGGTCAATCTGACCCTAATTGTACAATGTAAACCTTGTGCCGCATCAGGGGGACGTATCCAGCTCCGCTCTACTTGTCGGCGCAGTTGTTTGATTAATGCGGCCAATTCGCTGGCATCTGATTTTGCCTTGGCGGCGGCCTCGGCCTTGGCCTTTTCAGCGGCTTCAGCTTTAGCCTTGGCGGCGGCTTCGGCCTTGGCCTTTTCAGCGGCTTCCGCTTTCGCCTTGGCGGCGGCTTCGGCCTTGGCCTTTTCAGCGGCTTCCGCTTTCGCCTTGGCGGCGGCTTCGGCCTTGGCCTTTTCAGCGGCTT
>JACXTQ010000156.1 GCA_016919605.1 Methylovulum sp. | reverse complement strand
GTTTTCAAGCAGAAAGGCTTGGGCTTGTTTAGCGGCTATAACACGGGCAACATCAAAGAATAATGTGCCTTGGGTTGTGCATTCAAAGCCATGTGGACGGCCTAGGGCATTTTTTTTGGACACACCAGCAATGCTGAATGGCTGGCAAGGGAAACCAGCCAACAATACATCATGGTTTGGAATGTCATTTTCATCAATTTGTGTGATGTCACCAACAAAAATATGTTGGCTATCTTGAGGAAAATTAGCCAGATAGGTTTTTTGAGAAAAACTATTCCATTCACTGGTAAATATACAATGCCCTCCATGCGCTTCAAAGCCCAGCCGTATACCACCAATTCCTGCAAACAGGTCGATGAATGTAAAACAATGATTTTTCCTTGATTCTGCATCAATTAATGGCAATATGCGTTGACGGATTGCATCAGCCAGATAAGCTGGCGGCTCATTTTCCCCAATTTCCCAGCGGCGGACTGTACGGGCATCTACATTAAGAAAATTGGCAATTTCACCTTGGCTGTAACGGATTCTTGCTTGCTTTAGCAATTCGAGTTGTTTTAGTTGATTCATTATTTCTTTATCTAGGAATATTTTCGGACATTATGCCCTATAGTACTCCCTTTTCAAAGATAAAAACGGTAAAGCCTATATAACCATGCTAAACATACCTCTGCAAAAAACGCACTAAGGCGCATTCCGGTGCAATAGGCGATAGCCGTATGCACCGCATGTCGGATTCCAACCATCCGGTGCATACGCTCACGTTATTGCCGCCCTACCGCGTTTAACTTAATGGCAGTGGGCCAGCGGGCAGGGAGACCCGCGCTCCAAAAACCGAAAACTTGACCGTTTGCAGTATAGGGCCTTTACGCCCAACCAGATTACAAAAGTTTTTTTATCGACTATACTCTTAAGCGTGGTGGCCTAAAACCGCCCGTTAACGATTTTACAACCCCCTTAAAGAGATCGATTATGAAATTATCCCACGTTTGGCCGTTGTTTTTGTTACCGCTATCAGGCATGGCGCTGGCCGCCCCAGACCCTTTGTTAAGAGTCGTGGTCGCCTCACCCGCCCTACCCGCCAACAGCAACAGCAATAGCTGTACCGTAGACGGCAACGGCAAAGTGATTGTCGAGCACACGGTCAACCTCTCCACATCAGGCCCTAGCCTGAAATCCAGGGAAGTAAGGCCCGCCACCTTAAGCGTGGCTGAGATAAAAAGCGTGATTGCCACCGCCGCACAAGGCACGATAACCGGCCAAGCCACCAAGGGCGGCTACACGCACCAGTATTTCGCCTACCAAACCCAAAATAGCCAAACCCAGAAAATTTTCCTATTGGATAAAGTCGGCGGCGGCCTGGTCAACGACTCGCTGGCGGTAACGCCATTGACCCAATTTATTGACAGCGTCTGTGGTGATTTATCGTTCGTGCCGTACCAAGACTCGGCCAAAGCCAAATTCTCCGACGTGATTTTAGACATAGCCGGTGTCAAAACGGCGATTGAAGTGTGCGGCATAACCAATGGCGGCTTTGGTTTTCCATATTCAGCGGGCGCGTGTGACGGGACGCAAACAGGTGACAGCAATGTGTATAACGCCCTAGATTATGTGGCCAAGAAAATTGCCGCGACCCCACCCCATGATGCCAGAACAGCGTCCGTCACCGTTCTTCAATCCAGTCCCGTCAGTACGACAATTGCGGCCACTGCCGTCACCACCAATGGCCTGAATGGTGAAACCTATATCCTTCAAGGCACGTATTACGATAGTGGCTTCGTTATTTGGAATGTAGACATCAACTCTACCTGCAAAGTGGCGGGTATTTGCTGATGGCCTGTGCATAAAGCCCGTTGGGGTGAGCTTGCGAACCCCAACATTTCAACACAAGACCACCTTACCCTATTGTGTTGGGGTTCGTACCTCACCCCAACCTACGGCCCTTTCTGGCAGAATTGCTTTTGAGTGTAGAAAAAATGGACAAACCGCCCAACAGGCGGCCCATCAACCCATCAATCACCTGCCATAAGGTGTAAGAGCCTCTTAACTTAAGCCGATGCTTCCGAAAGGGCCATCAGCTCGGCTAAGTTCTCGCCAACAATAGGGTCTTGTAACATCAGGGCTAAGGCGTTTTCCAAAGCGACTTTGTTTGCACAATAATGCTCTTTAATGCCAAAGCTGATTTTACAGGGATAACCCGTCCGGTCTTGGCTCCAAGTAGCGATTTCTTTTGCTAGTGATTGGGGGAATGGGAATAGTGGATTTATGGCGCAGATAGCTTGATATTTTATGATTCGAAAATCTATACGGCTACTTAGTGGATTAAAATCAGGCACTTTTTCACATTCTCTTATTTGAATGTTTACATTCCCCTTGGTCGCGTTAGCAAGCTGTTTATTCAACTCATCGAAAACCGAATCTATTTCACGTTTATTTTTTTCGGCTATTTGAGCCGCATCCAAGCCTTTATTAAAGGCGGCAATAAAATCTACCATTATGGTTTCCTCACAAATGTGGCTATGATGGGAAGATGGTCAAAAATTGATTGGTTATTTTTTACCATCTGTAAATAACCAGGAATATCTATAATCCCCGTTGATGCTTCATCCAAAGCCCAGCCTATCTCACCCAAAAATGCCGATGACACCATGATTTGGTCGAAGGTGTGCCATTTTGTCATGGGGCCGTTTTTATAATAATACGTCCCCGCATAATCTAAGGCTTGCAGGTTTGGATAACTTAAGTGCCGCCAAAAGGGATTATAAAGCAGTTGCTTTTTTCTTTTATTGATGATCAACGCTTTATCGCGTGTCGCCATCAATCGTTGGCTTAACGAGACATCAAAAGGTTCATCATTATAATCTCCCAGCAAAATAATGTACGGGGCAAACTCAGAAGCAGCAATAATATCCTTCACGACATAACGCAAATGTATTCCCAGCGAAATTCGGTCTGCATCGTTTCGCCGACTTGGCCAATGTGACACCAATAGAGAAAACCAAGTGCCATCATCGATTAGTTGCAAGCCGATTTTTTGGGCGATTTTCATCCTGTCATCGTCACTTCCATCGTAGATTTCTATAGGGGTGCTAATTTGTAACCTGTCAGGCCGATAAATAAAACAGGTGTCAAACATGAGCCGACCTGATTGCGACACACCGCTTTCAATACGGTAGCCCTCTAATTCAGTTAGCGTTCTTAATAGGGCAACATCATCTGCGGATATTTCCCCTAAGGCCAGAAAATCAACAGCACAATAGAATAACAGGTAACAAATCACGCCAATGGCGATTTGCTTGTCTTCATCACTGGCGCGGCTTTTTGCCAACGGCGACAAGCTGGTATTCCACCAAGCAAACGCTAACGGCTCAACAACTCTGTTCAACGGGCAAATCCCTCAACACCGCCAGCCCAAAAACCCCTACCTACCCTTCCCCTTACTCCCCCCATAAACCTTACCCTTGCCCGCTTTCTGGTTATCCAACCCCGTATATTTAGTCTTAAACGCTTGGGTTTTGCCGGTGATGGGTACGGTGCCTTTGGGTTGGAAGGAGGGGATGAGGTGGTGTTTGCCGTTGCCGATCAAATCCGCACGACCCATGTCTTTTAAGGCTTCGCGCAGCATCGGCCAGTTTTTGGGGTCGTGGTAGCGTAAAAAGGCTTTGTGTAGGCGGCGTTGTTTGACGCTTTTGGGGATGTAGATGTCGGGGGCTTTGTGGTTGACTTTGTGTAGGGTGTCTTTGCCGGAGTGGTACATGGCGGTGGCGGTGGCCATCGGCGAGGGTAAGAAGGCTTGTACTTGGTCGGCACGGAAACCGTTGCGTTTTAGCCAGAGGGCCAAATTGAGCATGTCGGTGTCGGTGGTGCCAGGGTGGGCGGCGATAAAGTAGGGGATCAGGTATTGTTCTTTACCCGCTTCTTTGGAGTATTTGTCGAACATCTCCTTAAAGCGGTCATAAGTGCCCATGCCGGGCTTCATCATTTTTGACAGCGGGCCTTGTTCGGTGTGTTCGGGGGCGATTTTTAGGTAGCCGCCGACATGGTGAGTGACCAGTTCTTTGACGTATTCGGGCGATTCCACCGCCAAATCATAGCGCAGGCCGGAGGCGATAAAAATCCGTTTGATGCCGGGCAAGGCGCGGGCGCGGCGGTACAGCTTGATAAGCGGGGTATGGTCGGTGTTAAGATTCGGGCAGATGCCAGGATAGACGCAGGAGGGCTTGCGGCAGGCGGCTTCGATTTTTTCATCCTTACAGGCCAAGCGGTACATGTTGGCGGTGGGGCCGCCCAAGTCGGAGATATGGCCGGTGAAGTTGGGCGAGGTGTCGCGGATGGCTTCAATCTCGCGGATGATGGAGTCTTCCGAGCGGCTTTGGATGATGCGGCCTTCGTGTTCGGTGATGGAGCAGAAGGTGCAGCCGCCAAAACAGCCGCGCATGATGTTGACCGAGTGCTGGATCATCTCAAAGGCGGGCACGTTGGCCGTGCCATAATAGGAGTGCGGCAGCCGCGAGTAGGGCAAATCAAACACGCCGTCCATCTCTTTGGTGGTCAGCGGAATCGGCGGCGGGTTTAGCCAAACCTGACGGTTGCCGTGCTGTTGGATTAACGGCCTGGCGTTGCCGGGGTTGGTTTCGGCGTGCATCACCCGCGAGGCATGGGCGTATAACACAGGGTCATCTTTGACGGCTTCATAAGCGGGCAAGCGCAACACGGTCTTGGCGCGTTGGCTGCGCAGCAACAGCTTGTCAAAGCGGATGGCGCTCTCACCTGCGTCCAGACGGCTGTCGGTGGGCGCGTCGGGTTTTAACTCGCAAGCGGGCTCTTCTTGGTAGGGGTTGACCGGCGGCATTAATGCACCCGGTTTGTCTATGTCGGTGGAGTCCTTAACGGCAAAGCCTTCGGGGATGTCTTTGACAAAATGGGCGGTGCCACGGATGCCGGTCAATTGGCCGATGGTTTCGCCGTTGGCGAGGCGGTGGGCGATTTCGACAATTTGCCGCTCGGCGTTGCCGTAGACCAGCAAATCGGCTTTGGCATCGAGCAATACCGATTTGCGCACGGTGTCCGACCAGTAATCATAATGAGCGATACGGCGGAGGCTGGCTTCAATGCCGCCGATAATCACCGGCACGTCCTTAAAGGCTTCGCGGCAGCGGTGCGAGTAGACATTAACGGCGCGGTCAGGGCGTTTGCCGGCCACGCCATCGGGGGTGTAGGCATCGTTGGAGCGGATTTTTTTATCGGAGGTGTAGCGGTTGACCATCGAGTCCATGTTACCGCCAGTAACCCCGAAAAACAGGTTCGGGCGGCCTAGGGCTTTGAAGTCCGCCGCGCTCGTCCAGTCCGGTTGCGAGAGGATGCCGACCCGAAAGCCTTGGGCTTCCAGCAAGCGCCCGATCAGGGCCATGCCAAAGCTGGGATGGTCGATATAGGCATCGCCGGTGACTAAGATAATGTCGCAACTATCCCAGCCTAAGCCGTCCATTTCGGCGCGGGTCATCGGCAGTAAGGGGGCGATACCAAAGCGTTGCGCCCAATATTTGCGGTAGCCGAACAGGTAGGGGGCGGGTAAGGTGGTGTCAGTCATGGTTTTATCACTTGTTTAAGGGTACTGGCGTTGTGTTTTTTCAAATCTTTCACAAACGCCGGAAAGTCTATATGCAGTTGTTGTTCAAGGGTAGCGGCGCGGGCGCGTAGGTCTTTTAAGGTCACGGCGACGCTGGACTTAAAAGCCAAGCCGATGATGTTGCCGCGCCCGACCACGGGCAAAAACAAAATTTTCCACTCAAAAGCCCGCCCCAGCCATAAGGCGGCGGTTTGGAACACCGGATTGGCGGTGCCGCCCCATAAGTTGATGACCAACAGGCCATCGTCTGCCAACAGGGCGTGGCAAGCATCAAAAAACGCTTGGTTGCTGATGGCTTCGGCCATGCCGTCATGGTCAAACGCGTCCACCACCAACAGCCCATACTGTTCGCGCCCCGATTCCATGCGGCTGCGGACATAGTCGCCGCCATCGCCGACAATCACGTCCAGACGCGGGTCATGCGGCAAACCAAAATGGCTACGGGCAATTTTGACCACGCTTTTGCGGTTTTCCACCACGGTTAAGTGGCAATCGGGGCAATGCTTAAGCACATGTTGGGTGATGGAGCCGCCGCCTAGGCCAATCACCAGCCCTTTGCCCACCAGAGGTTCTTTAAATAACAGCCAGCAGGTCATGGTGCGGACGTAGGCCAAGACCAGTTGGTCAGGATCGCTCAACAACATCGCGCTTTGTATGGACGAAGAGCCAAAGTGTAAGGCCCTGATACCGTCCTTCTCCACCACTTCGATAATACCATCATCATCGTGGCTCTGGTGGACCAGCAATCCTTCATATTTGTGCATAAACATCCGATTTAAAAACTAACCCATTATTATACAGGCAAAAATTGTTTTTGCAGGGAGATAATGGTTAGGATTTTCACCGCACCCCCGAAAGGGGGTGGCGCAGTGCCCCAACCTAGCCGATAAACGCCAAAAATCGCGGTTAAATCACAATCGCGCTATTTTTTAACCCTATTTTTAAGAGGGTGGTTTAGAATGTCGGTTTTAAACCTTCCTTCGCCGTGCCGATGACTAAAGCTCTGTTCAAATTTGATGATTTCTTTAAAAAGGCCTGTTATTTCGAAGCTTCGCTGATTTTGGTGGCGATGGCGTTGGGCTGGATTGCCAAGCTCAACCCATTCATCAACATCCATTTGACCCCAGCCAGCCTGCTGTATGGTGTTATCGGCACCCTACCGCTGTTTTTGATGTTTTTGGCGATGGAGCAGATACAAGGCCAATCGGTGGCGCAAATCCGGCAATTTTTGCTCAGGACGCTCGGCCCTAACTTGCAACGCTATAGCTGGGCGGATTTGTTCATGCTGGCGGCGGTGGCGGGCATTTCTGAAGAAATCTTGTTCCGGGGCATCATCCAGCCGTGGATTGAAGTGGCGTGGGGAATGAAGGCGGGCTTGTTGGTCAGTAACCTGCTGTTTGGACTGGTGCACTCGGTAACGCCGCTGTACTCCATCTTGGCGGCCTTAGTGGGCGTTTACCTAGCCTTGGCGATGGATTATCACGGCGATAGGAATTTATTGACCCCGATCATCATCCATACCTTGTATGATTTTTTGGCGTTCATCGCCCTGATACGGGCGTATCGGTCAAGCGTGTCCACACAGGCGTGAGGGGGTTAGAGCCGTAGGGTGGGGTGAGGTACGAACCCCAACGCAACAGGGTGGGTGGTCGTGTGGGTTGACCTGTTGGGGTTCGCAAGCTCACCCCAACCTACGATCTATGTTATTGAAATAACAATCATATTCCTTAATTTAATGGCAGTGTGGGAACAATGGCACAAGATAACCCAAAACAACCGTGCCCAGCATGACAGACAGAAGAGCAATATGAAAATAGTGGCGGTGTACAGCATCAAAGGTGGCGTGGGCAAAACCGCCAGCGCGGTCAATCTGGCCTTTATCGCGGCGCGTAACGGCTACCGCACTTTACTGTGGGATCTGGACCCGCAAGCGGCCAGCAGTTTTTACCTACGCATCAAACCGAAGCTAAAAGGCGGCGGCAAGCACCTGTTTGGCGGCGATGGCGAATTGGCACAACTGATTAAGGCCACCGACTTTACCCACTTGGATGTCTTGCCCGCCGACTTTGCCATCCGCCATCATGATGCCCTGTTAGATGCCGAAAAAAAACCGACTAAGCTGTTAAAAAAACGCCTGAAACCGTTGGCGAACGCTTATGATTTTGTCTTTCTGGACTGTCATGCTGG
>JACXTQ010000155.1 GCA_016919605.1 Methylovulum sp. | reverse complement strand
TGGCGGTGATTGGTGAAATGGCGGCGAGCATGGCGCATGAAGTGCGGACACCGTTGGGGATTTTGCGCTCGTCCGCACAAATTTTGCAACGCGAACCGGCACTCAGTGACATAGGCCTGGAAATGACCGACTATATCTTAAGTGAAACCCAGCGCCTGAACGGTTTGGTCACTACCATGCTGGAGTGCGCCAAGCCCCGCCCGCCGCATTTTGTTCGCCATGACATCCATGACATTATCCGGCATACCTTGGATTTGGTACAAAGCCATGCGGAAATGCGCCAAGTAGCGATCACTACCCTACTGGATGTGAAAAATGCACAAGTGGATTGTGATAAAGATCACATCATCCAAGTTTTTTTAAATTTATTATTAAACGCCATACAACACGTTAAACTGGGCGGCCATATTCAGGTAAGCACCGCCCATCAAGTCAACACCCTGGAGATTTGTGTCAGCGATGACGGTGCGGGCATTAGCGATGCCAACAAAGTCAAGGTGTTCGAGCCATTTTTTACTTTGCGCCAAGAAGGGGTGGGCTTAGGATTGACGGTGGTGCAGCAGATTGTTTTGGCCCATCAGGGCACTATTTTTGTGACTGACAGCCCGACAGGCGGTGCGTGTTTTCATGTGGTTTTGCCGATTATTCATCAGGAACTTTAAGTAATGCCCAAACAAACTATTCTGGTTGTCGATGACGAACCGAAAATGCGCCGTTTATTGGAAATTATGCTCACGCAAATGGAGTATTGCGTGTTGCAGGCGGCAGATGGCCAGCAAGCCTTGGCGATACTGGCCGCCCAAACCGCCGATTTGGTCATCACTGATTTACGGATGCCTAATTTGGACGGTATTGGTTTATTAAGGCAATTGCGTGAAAATAATAACGATATTCCGGTGATTGTCGTGACCGCTTACGGGACGGTGGAAAGTGCCGTGGATGCCATGAAATATGGAGCCAGCGATTATATTGTCCGCCCATTTGAGTTGGATGCCGTCACCGCCGCCGTGCAGCGGGCGTTGCGCTTGGGCAAGATGCAGCGCGAGAACCGTTATTTGCGTCAAGAAGTGGAGCAGGGTTGGCGGGGCTTTATTGGCACCAGCCCGGCCATGCAGGCGGTTTACACGCAAATCCAGCAAGTCGCGGCGACCAAGACCGGAGTGCTGCTTCAAGGTGAAACCGGTACTGGAAAAGAATTGGTGGCCAGGGCCATCCATAATGCCTCGCCACGCGCCAAGGAATTGTTTGTGCCCATTAACTGCGCGGCAATTCCGGCGGATATTTTGGAAAGCGAGCTGTTTGGCTATAGTAAAGGTGCGTTTACTGGGGCGCATAAGGAGCGAATCGGTAAGTTTGAACTGGCCGATGGCGGCACTTTGTTTCTCGATGAAATCACCGAAATGGATATTGGCCTACAAGCTAAGCTGTTGCGGGTGTTGCAGGAGCGCTGTTTGGAACGGTTGGGCAGCAATCGCACCATTAGCGTTGACGTACGGGTGATTGCCGCATCTAACCGTAATCCCCGGCAAGCTGTGGTTGAGCAAAAATTGCGCGAAGATTTGTTTTACCGCCTGAATGTGTTCACCATCATCTTGCCGCCGTTACGCGAACGGCGTGAGGATATTTTGCCCTTGGCACAATTCTTTTTGGACAAGCACGCGCGGGATTTTGGCTTTGCCGTCAACGGTATCGAAGCCGATGCTCAAGCCTGCCTAACGGCTTACGACTGGCCGGGCAATGTCCGTGAGTTGGAAAATATGATGGAACGCGCCATTGTCCTCAGTGGTGGCAAAACCATCGCTATCGGCCATTTGCCCAGCGATGTGCTGAAAGACACTGCACCGTCACATCCGTCGTTACCAGGCCCTGTAGATACGGGCACAGGTATGAACCAGCAAGTTGAGCAATTGGAAAAACAATTGATTCAACAGGCGTTGCACAAAACCGGCGACAACAAAGCCAAGGCCGCGCAGTTATTGGATATTAGCGAGCGGTCATTGTGGTATAAGATCAAGAAATATTTTCCGGCCTGATGGCGGGCGTTCGGCATTTTGTACATGGCCGTTATTGATGGAGCCTGTGTTTTTGGCTGATGTATACATTAAAATGAAAAGTTATAGTTTAAAACAAGCTTAGCTACTTAATGATAAAGTTATTTAGTAAGTCGATTATTTGTTCTGCGAGTTATCATCCTGTAGCCAATTCCTATAAGATATTTGTAAAAAGTGAGATATATCACTATTTTTTTCATAAATTTCTGTTAGATTTTATTCGTTTTATAGTTTTTTAGCGGATAGAATGGCAGAAATTGCTTGCGTTGGCTTTTTGTACTAGGTTAGGCATAAGGCATTTTGAGTAGTTCAGTTTTAATTTTGCAATTTTTTTAGTAATGTAATTTAGATAAAGGATATTTACGATGGCAATTATTAGCGGTGATAAACACAACAATACTCTAACCGGTGCTGCTCAGGCGGATGCTATTTATGGCTATCAAGGTAATGATGTTTTGTATGGCTTAGGCGGTAATGATAGTTTATATGGCGGCAACGGCGATGATGTGCTGGTGGGTGGTTCTGGTGACGATAACTTGAATGGTGGCAGCGGTGCGGATGTTTATATTATTGCTAACGGTTACGGCATAGACACCATCTATGAAAATGATGTCTCCCAAGATATTGTAACCTTCAGCGATGTTGCATCCACCGATGTGACTGCGTTTTATGACGATGGCGTAAATCATAATTTGGTTTTGACTTATGGTAATAACAATCAAGTTACCGTCAATAATTTTTTTGCCGGCAGTGCCTATGCCATCGATCAATTCCACTTTACCGACACGGTTTGGACATTGGCTTATGTTGCTGGTCATCATGAAGGTACGGCTGGTAATGACAATTTATTGGGGATTGATGGTGAAAACAATATCATTAACGGTTGGACGGGGGATGATAGCATTTCTGGCGGCAGCCTGGTCGATACGCTGAACGGTGGTGACGGTAACGATAACCTTGCGGGTGGATGGGGTAATGATACCTTAGACGGTGGTGACGGCAACGACATCGTTAATGGTGGCAATGGTAGTGATACGCTGATAGGTGGTAATGGCGATGATATGCTGACCGGAGGCAATGGTGGAGACATCCTCATTGGCGGCCTAGGCATGGATACTTATGCCCTAGGTGAAGAAATCGGGATGTTGGATGTGGTGCAGATCAGTGCTGGCGACAGTTTGGTGGGCAGTTATGACGTGGTCAATAAGTTTACGTTAGGCAAAAGCAGTGCTTCTGACCAATTGGATTTGGATAGCACAGATATTGCAGCCGATACCAAAGGTGTTGATGGCATAGATTCTGGCATGATTCACAGCCATGCCATTAGCCATGGCATCATCAGTTTTGATGATGTAGACACTTATAGTGCGTCCTTAACCCTGCAAGGTCGGGATTTAAGCGTCATTTTCACTTATCTGCAAACCAATTTGATCCACGGTGAAACAGTTGCCTTTACGGGCGTTGGCAATACCTATGTGTTCCAAGATGAGGGAGCGATTGACACTGTTATACAACTGACTGGAGTGGAGGCCACCCAGGTGGCCAACGCTTCTGTTGCCGGTGGCGTTTGGTTGGTTTAACCTTAAGCGTATAGCTTAACTTATTGTGGCTTTCCGGCATAGCGCATCTAAACGCACGATGCCGGAAGCTGTTTCAGTTGCGGTGTTTTAGTTAATCACCATGCTCTTGGCCAAGATAATGTTAGTGGCCTTCTCACGCAAACCTTTCCATTCCACGATCATACCAACTTTAATTTGTTTGGCATTCAGGGTATACAGCGTATTGGTATTCCAGATAATTTTCTTGCGGCTCTCATCTTTAACCGTGTAATTGCCAACAGTAGGTGCGGGTTTTACTGTTATCACCGTCGCATAACAGCCGGACACTGTATTCAATGTGCCTGTAAAGTCAACCAATTCTCCAGTTACAAATCCCATTAACGCCCATTAACGCCCGTAAACGTGGTACCAGCCGCTGTTGGCGTGTACCAGACAGGGTAGGCACCATTCAGGTCGCCATTGATGACAATAAAATTACGGCCTACCGAAGTGATGGTCGTGAAACTATCTTAAAGACCAATAAGTCGTATGAAAAGTATTGCCTAATGCCCTTAATGGCTTAGGTACGAAATGTGGATAGGGCGTTATTTTCTTGGAGTGCTTATGAAGCTGTTACAAATAATCGGGTTGCTGTGTTGCTTGCCGACGTTGGTATTGGCAACCCCGTTATCGGGTGACGATGTCAAGTGGCTTAACCGTATGACCTATGGCATCAACAGTGAGACGCTGGAGTTGTATGCTGCACAGGGCAGGGCAACCTATCTGAACCGGCAATTGCAAAATACGGTTGATGACCATCTACCGCCACGGGTGGCGGAGTTGATCGCCGCTATGCACATTTCCGTGGAGCCTATCAAAATGGACGTGCTGGCGATGCAGGAGAACAACCGTAAGATTGACCAATTGCCTCTTGAGCAACGCCAACAGGCTAAAATGGATGCCAATCAGCCGATCAATCAAATAATGTGGGAGGCAATGCAACGGCATGTGTTCCGTGCGCTGTATTCGCCCGCGCAACTTAAGGAACAAATGGTCTGGTTTTGGTTTAACCATTTTAGTGTGTCCAGAGATAAGGCACCGATGGTTAAAATGTTGCTTGCCGATTATGAAGATCGGGCGATCCGTCCTTACGCGCTGGGTAAATTCCGAGACTTACTGATGGCGACCTTACACCATCCGGCGATGCTGGTGTATTTGGATAATACCCAAAATGCCCTCAATAAAATAAATGAAAACTATGCCCGTGAGCTGATGGAGTTGCATACGTTGGGCGTGGACGGTGGTTATTCGCAGCAAGATGTGCAGGCGTTGGCGCATATCCTTACGGGCATGGGGATGAATTGGACGGATAACTTCCCTAAGTTAAACCCGAAGATGGAACCTTACTACCGCCATGAAGGCGGCTTTGAATTTAACCCTTACCGCCATGATTTTAGCGATAAATTCTTTCTGGGTAAAACCATTAAGGGCAATGGGGTCGCCGAAGTGGAGCAGGCAGTGGATATGCTAGTACGGCATCCGTCCACCGCACAGTTCATCAGCAAAAAATTGGCAACCTATTGGGTGTCAGATACACCGTCACCTGACTTGGTGGCGAATATGGCAAAAACATTTATGGCGACCGATGGTGATATTGCCGCCGTATTGCGGGTGCTATTCGAGTCGAAAGCCTTCGCCGATTCCTTGGGCGGTAAAGTAAAAGACCCCTATCAATACATAGTTTCGGCGTTACGTTTCGCGTATGAAGATCGCCCGCTTGCCAACTTGCAGGCACCACTTAACTGGATGCACGAGTTGGGCGAGCCGCTGTTTGGGCGTGCGACACCGGATGGTTTCGGATTGACGGCCAAAGATTGGTTAAGCCCTGGGCAATTGACGCAACGTTTTGACTATGCCCAGCGTATGGGCGGTGGCAAAGCCCCGTTGTTCGGGCCGGATGTTGACCGGAAAACCCAGCCCGTGCCCGTTTTGGCAAACCGCTTGTATTATCTGGCGATAGAGCCATATTTGTCGGTGCAGACTAAAAATGCCTTGGCAAAAGCGGTGTCACAGCCAGAATGGAACACGTTTTTATTGTCTTCACCTGAGTTTATGTACCATTGACAAGTCGTGTAGACATAAGTCTCTTTGGAAAGTCTTAACGATAATGAACCAGTGCCTACCCGTTTCGGGTTGGCCTATGAGTTGGAGCCTGTAATGAACCGTCGATTATTCCTTAAATCCTTAGCGGCCACGATGGGGGCCTTGAGTTGGCGCTCGGGCTTGTATGCCGCCCCCAGTACAGACAGCCGGTTTTTGCTGGTGTTTTTGCGCGGCGGTTATGATGCCGCCAATATATTAATCCCCCATAGCAGCAGTTTTTACTATGAAGCCCGCCCGACGCTGGCGATAGCCAAGCCTAACCCCACCGACCCTAAAGCCGCGTTGCCCATCAATGCCGATTGGGGCTTGCATCCGGCTTTAAAAGACACCATCCTGCCTCTATTTAACCAAGGCCAAGCGGCATTTATCCCGTTTGCAGGCACGGATGACCTGACCCGTAGCCATTTTGAAACCCAAGACAGCATTGAGTTCGGGCAGCCCTTAGGCGGGCATATTGACTATAATTCAGGTTTTTTAAACCGCTTGGTGGGGGTGTTGTCAGGCACGCGTGGCGTGGCGTTCACTGATGCCTTACCGATTGTGTGTAAAGGTTCGGCGGTCATTCCTAATGTCTCCCTAAGAAACAATAACGGCAAAAAAATTTTTGACGAGCGCCAAGCGGCTATTTTGGCGGAAATGTACCAACAGCATCCCTTACATCAATACGTTCAGGAAGGTATGCAGATGCGTGATGAAGTGGCGCAAGATTTGACCCAAGAAATGGAGATGGCCAGCCGTGGGGCGATCCCATCCAAAGGCTTTGCCACCGAGGCCCAACGCATGGGCTTGCTGATGCGCGACAAGTTTAACATCGGTTTTGTCGATGTCGGCGGTTGGGACACCCACCTTGGCCAGGGCGGTGCTGAAGGGCAACTGGCCAATAAGATAGCCAACTTAGGCGAAGGGCTAACGGTTTTTGCCAAGACTATGGGGCCGCTCTGGCAAAAGACCGTGGTGCTGGTGATTTCTGAATTTGGCCGCACCTTTCGCGAAAATGGCAACAGAGGCACCGACCACGGGCACGGCACAGCGTACTGGGTGCTGGGCGGTGGCATTAAGGGCAAGCAGATAGTAGGCGAACAAGTGCGCGTGGAGCAGAAAACATTGTTGGAAGACCGCGATTTTCGGGTGCTCAACGATTACCGCAGCGTCATGGGCGGCTTGTTCCAAAGCCAATTTGGCCTGTCCGCCCAACAAGTGCAAACCGTATTCCCCACCGCCAAACCCGTAGCATTAGGGCTGTTATAACAATCCCCCTACCACTCAAACAGCTTCCAGACATTCACATAACTGCCCCTGTCCAAATCGCTGTTGCGGGTATCAAACAAACCATCACCGTTGCTGTCGAGAAAATAATAGGCAGGGCCAATATCAGGGACGATTTTGACCATATACAGCCGCCCGCCTCGGCGATACTCTTGGATAATCTTTTTGCCGCTACGCAAGATAGTGATTTCCGGCTCCATATTTTCGCCGCTTTCCACCTGTGCCGGAGGCTGGGGGGCATCCGGCACATTTTCCAGCGTGGGCGGGGCTTCGTCCGCCGCCAGAGCATAAACAGGAACGAGCATAACAATCAGCAGAATAAGACGGCGCATAAGACAAGCCTCAAGCAAGGTTAAAACGGAGCCTATCTTATTACAGTTTTTACTTATTTGCTGGATTACCATCCCAAAGCGTTGGAAGGAATTCTTTCCAGATACGCCCTCCCCCCTAAAAGCGGCAAAGCAGAACAACATAGCCGTTAGCCTAACACCGTCAAGCCATATTTAGCTTGCTGCTTCTTGCCCAACTCATAACCATAAAGCAGCTTAAAAATATCATTTTTCGCTTCCAGCCAATCCAGCAACTCATAACCTGGCGAAAAATTGCGTTTTTCGGCGCGGTAATAAGCCGCCTCAGCGATCATTTCATCCAAATTATCAGGCAATGCGTAGACGGGCGGCGCCGGATGCACCCAATTAAAACCCAATTTAAACAAATTGATAAGCTCCTGTGGTGAATCGCCGTTAACACCGATAGCCACAGGTTCGCGCTCATTGAGCGTACCCAGCAAACGGTCCCAGATAGACAACGCCGCGCCATAATTACTGTCATGCTCATAACGCTCGGTGGAATGGTGGGCGCGGTGCAGATAAGGCACAATCAGCAACTTACCCAGCCATTTTTCGCCCCTAAAGGCGATATTGGTATGGTGGAACAAGGTCAACACCGTAATCAGCAACTCATTGCCCAGCATCATCAACTGGTCAACGCCCAACACCACCACATACCCCGCTTTCAGCGCATTAGTGATAAGCAACTCCAAAATGTGTACCCGCAACGCCGTAGACGTATTCAAATACGGATCATTATGGTGGACACGGTGGAACAGCCACAGGCCATCAAAACGATGGCACAGCCGATGCCAAAAATACAGCAACAAATCCAGCACCAAAAACGCCGTGACCATTTGCGCGGCAGGATGGCTGATATAGCGCAACAAACCCTGTCCTGCATACTGCTCGGCCAGCAAAAACAACGATGACACCGACAGCAAGGACAGCACTGTATTATTGACGACAAACAAGCCTAGATTGGTCGCATAAGAACCCCGCCGTTGCGCAGGGTCTTTACGATGGGGGAACAGTTGTTCCAGACCGTAAAACAGCCCGAAAAAAACCAACAAGATAACGCCAACCCCGTCCGCTGACAAAGTGGTAGGCCAGTTAATAGCGTCTAAAAACGTCATTAATTCTAACATGGGAGAATCCTCCAGTAAGGCAGATGCAACTTCAAGACCTGGCCACCAGCATAAAAGCGCTTAATGACAAAGCCATGACACCAGTGTCCGGCACGGTACGCCGACACCTTATGGTCAAGAAACGCATCTTGGTAAAACACTTCAACTTAAAGGCAGCAATATATGCGCCAAAAGCCTAATTTCAAGGGTTTTTCGCGCAAAGCCACCGATAACTGCGGAAGGCATCACAAAAAACAGCCCATCACAAGATTTGTCGGGGCGGGTGCGGGGTGGCGAGAGGCTAAACATGTATCAAGTAGGTGCAATTATGCCTCAAATTGTACCGAATTACCGTAATAACTTTGTCATTGTTTACCATAATAATACATATTATTGTCAAAACGGCACGGCAGTGGTGGCAGGGCGGCAGGGTTTGGGCAGAGGGTGTGCATCAGCATAGGCTTGGGCCGTCATTGCCATTCACCTATCGTTCCCACGCCGGAGCGTCACTGCCATTAAGTTAAATAATAAACAATAAAAATCAATCGCCTATCGTTCCCACGCTCCGGCGTGGGAATGCCTGTCGCAACGCTCCGGCGTTGCGGGACGCTGGAGCATCCCTGGCTGCATTCCCATTTATGCCCCAAAGGGTACGCCGGAGCGTGGGAACGATGGTGTATGTTTTTATGTTATTGAAATTACAATCACAAATCCTTAACCTAATAGCAATGCGCTGTTAGGGTGGATGGATTTTGTACGGGTGGGCGATGATGTCGGGCGGATTTGGCAAAGTAACAGGGTTTATGCCGTGGGTATTTGGCGGGCTGGTCATGAGGGGTAACTTGGGTTAAGCTTAGGGCAGGACAGATAGGGTTTGGTTTTTTAAGACGGTTGTCGATGGGGGTTTATGTTTGATAGCGAAGCGTTTAAAAACGAAGTGACTGAACAGTTACAAGGTAAAAGCAGGGAGCAGAAAGTTGCATTTGCTGTGCGTTCGGCGATGCGGGTGTTGCCACTGTTGGCGGTGCAAAAAAAATCAGCTGCTTTATTGAAGCGGGAACGGGAGGCCTATAGTTTTTGGAAGGAAGAAGACAGGAATA
>JACXTQ010000154.1 GCA_016919605.1 Methylovulum sp. | reverse complement strand
GGTTGCTAGGTGGGCGTTCAGGGTTGAGGTCAAGCAGACGTTCGAGTGCGGGGACGTGCGTGGGATCAAAATCGGCATCGAAGGCAAAATCTAAATCTAAGGAATAAAAGTAGCCGGTAAGGTAAAGGCTGAGTGCGGCTCTGTCAGCAGGTTTTTGTGGTAGTTCAAAACCGAATAGGACGGGGAGCGGATGGAGGTTGGCCCATTGCCGTAGATAGCCGTTTTTATCGTTCGGGGTTTGCCAAGCTAAGGTGTAGTTGCCTTGATTCCGACACCAGCTCGCATAAGCCTGCCTAGGGGGATGTGCCATTAGCTGTTGTGCCTCCGCTATTGACGGTAATCGGTAGTTTTCGCCGGTTTTTTGGCTTAACCACAGGCAGAAAGCGTCGGCATCGGCGGCCCTTATGCCTAAAACCGCTTGTGTCGCCATGCCTTGGGGGAAGTGATGATGCTGCCAGTGGGCGGGTTGTTGATTGCCGCCCGTCTCATCCAAGAACAGTTGGTATTCGGCGCAACTAATCAATTCCGTGGCTATTTCTGTGTGTCCATCCAGTGCCTGAAGATTGTTCAGGCGGCTGGTTAACAGCGCGTTTGCCGCCAATTGCCTCAAGCCAATATCAGCGTTTTCGAGATTTTCCGCCAAAATGGCGCGGAGCG
The DNA here is from genome assembly GCA_016919605.1 of Methylovulum sp. Taxonomy (GTDB): domain Bacteria; phylum Pseudomonadota; class Gammaproteobacteria; order Methylococcales; family Methylomonadaceae; genus Methylovulum. The sequence continues at coordinate 4,053 of JACXTQ010000154.1, read as the reverse complement.
CTTGCGCTATTGGCTTATCTAAAGCCAGTGCCACCTCCGCACATGCGTTTGCCAGCGTCAGGCTGGATAAGCTGTTCTGTTGCAAACAGGCGCGGACAATGGCGCTGGCATTGGTTTGGGCGCTGTAAAGCCGGAGGGTTTCATGCCAGGCACTTTGCTCGACCAAGGTGTGCCAATCCTGTTCGGGGGGGTGGTGTAACCAATGGCAGGCGGTCAAGTATTCTTGTAGCGTTAAATGGGCAAAGCTCCAGCATTGGTTGTTGTTTTCATGCAGCAGGCCGCAATGGGTTTCAATAGCGTGTAAAAATGGGCTATTAAGCGTCTGCGGATGGTTGCCGATGGCTAGGCTTAAGGCGTGCGCTTGGCTGATCTCACGTTGGTGGCTTTGCATCATCGCCGCCGCCAGCGGCTCCAATAGGGCGCGTTTTTGGGCGCTGTCAAGCCCGTCCTCTGCGCCATCCCCTAACAGCACCTCACACAGTTGGGCGTATAATTGCACCCGTTGGCTGGGCAATTGCCCGTGCTGGCGGTGGACTATGGCAATCATGGTCAGTAACAAAGGGTTGGCGGTTAGGGCCGTCAGTTCCGGCAGCCGTTGCAGATGGTCTAATAACAGGTCTGCTTGGCGTTTGGCTGCCTCGCCAGCCTCCTCGCCATCTTTGGGGCCTGTCTCTATAGGCGGGTTCTGCGCGTACCAGCGGTAAACAAATTCGCGCACTTGCCATCTGTCAAAAGGCTCTATCTGCAAGCAGTAGGCTTGTTGTAAGGGTGCGCCCAAATAACCGTGCGGATTTGCCGTGACGATGAACGGGCAGGTGCGGTAATTGCCGATTTGCCTGTCTATCCACGCGGAAACCCGCTGGCGTATGTCCTCATCGTCGATTTCGTCCAAACCATCCAATAAGACGATGGCCTTGCCTTTAGCCAGTTGCTTGGCGAACCAGCGGGCGGGTGGTTTTAGGCGGGGATAATAGTTTTCATTGCTAAAATGCGCCTGTGCAAGTTGCGCCAAGGTCATATTATTGGTAACGATGCTATCGGCATGATCCCGCAAATACAGCAAAATGGGCATCTGTGCGCCAACGTGGTGGCCCCGTTGGCGGTTACAGGCAAAGGTTAGGGCTATTTGCTGCAACAAGGTGCTTTTGCCGCACCCTGGCTCACCGATAACGGCCAAGGCTTTGGCGTTATCCTGCAAAAATGCCCAGATGGGGCGGTTGCCTACCCATAGTGTATGGTGCAACGGCTGGGGTTGGAGAGCCGCCGTTTTTAAATTGACTTGCAGGGGTGCACCCGCCAACGCCAACGTACCGGGGGCGCGTAAGCTTTTGCTATGAAACAGGCTGTGCCCAACAATAAGCTGTCGCTTATAACGTAAGCTAAAACTGACCGGCGACAACCCTTTGATGCCGATTAGCGTCATCCGGCTGAAGCTATTATTAATGAGGGTTGGCAAGGTGTCGGTCACTTTTTTAGCCAAATAAGACAACAGCGTGGCTATTGCCATCAGGCCAATCCCGTCAATGACCGCTATCGGGTTGGTGCTTATATCTTGTAACCAGTTGTCAAATTCGGGGTTTATCTTATCTAAATCTGGCATGGTTTTGCCTGTTTGTTATAGTTATTGGCATTCGGTTGTCAACATGCGGCGAATTTTATGGCACTAACTTGAGGTTGGGCTTACCCCACTAGATTTTTAATAATATCGGTTTGGGCAAGTTTGTTAGCCACTTCCTCCAACATATCCGCCCCTTTGGCCTCCACGGCAACATCGGCAATCGCTTTTTTCAACTCCGAATAAAAGCTGGCATCCCCCGTTAGCCGATGCCAAAAATCTTGGCCGATATAGAGGGAATAATCGTACTTATCCCTCAGGCTTTTGTAATGGCTGCTTTCTTGGCCAGGTTCGCCGTATAAGATCGCCACGACCAAGTCATGGTGTTGTACCGGCAAGTTATTGGTCTTACCCAAATTTTTGGCTTGCCGGAAATGGTTGTGGATGGTTTCGACATCATCCCTATTGATGGTGTTAGGTCCGAGCTTTGCTTGGCAGTATTTTTTCCGGCCATCGAGTGCATCGATAAACTCAATGTCAATGCCTTGGACTAAAGAGCCATAAGAATTTAAGACCCCGGAAATGAAGGTCTGCATGTTTTGGCCAAACGAGGTGGTGATTGACGAACCTAGCACCCTAGGATAAAGCAAGGCCTTAGCGACGGAGTGCGGGGTTAGCTCGCCGGTTAAAAATGCGGCGATATAAGGGACTAAAAAAGGGTTAATATCAAATTCGCTGGGATTGGCCAATTTTAAGGTATTCTTGATATGGTTGGGGATAATCACCTCCCTAAACCATGATTTTACCTTTTCCAAAATAGCTTGTTTTTCTTGCTCGGTCATAACTGCTTGCCCACATTAGGTATTGCCTGAATAGTGATATAGTAAGGGGAATTTTGGCATGAATATAGCTCAACATAAATCCGTAAAGTCAGATAGAATAACCATCACAACAACATTACACATGGTTATTAATGAAAGATTTTTATTCCTTATCGGAAGTTGCCGATATATTAGGGACGACCAAGGAAACCTTGCGGCGTTGGGATAGGTCAGGCAAGTTGGCCCCAGTCAGGCATCCTATCAACAACTACCGGGTCTATAAAGCGAAAGATTTGGAACAATTTGAAAATATTGGTTTTATGTTCAAGCCCTCGCTTGAGCAAACCCATGAGCCGCCTTTACGGCATTATAATGCCATCGAGCTGTTTGCAGGGGCGGGCGGTTTGGCCTTAGGCTTGGAAAAGGCCGGTTTGTCGAACATATTGCTCAGTGAAATCAATAAAAACGCCTGCGCCACCTTACGGCAAAACCGCCCGCACTGGCAAGTGGTTGAAGGCGATGTCGCGGCGATTGATTTTGCCCCGTATCAAGGTCAAGTGGACGTGTTGACGGGTGGCTTTCCTTGCCAAGCTTTTTCTTTCGCGGGCAAACGCTTAGGCTTTGAAGATGCCCGTGGCACGTTGTTTTATGAATTTGCCAGAGCGGTCAAAGAAGTCCAGCCGCTGATGTGCCTGGCCGAAAATGTGCGCGGCTTGCTGGAGCATCAGGGCGGCACGACCATTGCCGGGATGATTTCGGTGCTTGACGAATTGGGCTATGATGTCCTGCCGCCGCGCTTATTGAAAGCGATTTTTTATCGGGTGCCACAAAAACGCGAGCGGGTGTTTATTGTCGGCCTGAAAAAAGGCGCGGGGCTTGAGTTTGTCTGGCCGACCGAGAGCCAGGACATCTATACCCTTAAGGATGCCCTGAAAAAAGGCCGCTTATACCCCAGCGATGTACCGGCTTCCGCCGGACAAGCCTATCCTAAAGGCAAACGGGAGATTATGGAGCTGATACCGCCGGGCGGTTATTGGCGGGATTTGCCGGTGGATTTGCAAAAATCGTATATGAAAGGCTCGTTTAACACCAGTGGTGGCAAGACTGGCATGGCCCGACGCATCTCTTGGGATGAGCCGTGCTTGACCTTAACCTGCGCACCTGCGCAAAAGCAGACCGAACGTTGCCACCCTGAAGAAACCCGCCCGTTTACTATCAGGGAATACGCCAGAATCCAAACCTTTACCGATGACTGGGAGTTTGCCGGGTCGCTGACCTCACAGTACGCGCAAATCGGCAATGCGGTGCCGGTCAACCTTGCCGAAGCGGTGGGCGGGTCGATTGTCAGGGCCTTGAACGGCTATTATGGCAGATAGCGTTGCGGTAAGCCTTTGGCGGAGCGTATAAGGTCAAGATGATTGCGCATATAGTGGGATAATATGTTTAATAGTATCTGTATAATGATTAACTGATGTTACGCAGTCATTTTTACAAAATTGAAAAATGTAATAACGAATCGCTATCGCGATGATTGTTTTAATCGGGTTCTCGCACCCGAAAGCGAGATACTTTCTTTTGCTCCGCCAAAAGAAAGTATCCAAAGAAAAGGCGGCCCGATTGCCGCTTAATCTTGCGCTCCTCGGTTTTGTCGGGGGTCGGCAGAGCGGGCTTCCTGCC
>JACXTQ010000153.1 GCA_016919605.1 Methylovulum sp. | reverse complement strand
TTGGCTTCCGACTTGGTAAAGAAGCCGTCTTCTACTGGGTTTTTATGGCGGTCAACGAAGGTGTCTTGTTGGGTGTCGTAAGCGAAATACTCGCCGTTTTTCTCTTCAAGCTGATAGCGTTTTGGGTTCATGGCATTATCTCCACACGATTTCTGAGTACAGGCCGACGACTTCGACTCTGGTTTCCTTGCCGTCAACGAGCCAGATTTCTGCGCTGGGCAGGGTGTTGTAATTGCTATGTTCCCAAACTAAGCGGGGTGCTTTCATGGTTTTGTCCTCTCTGGTTAAAAATGCGTTTTGGATTTGATGGGTAAAATATAGCAAACGCTAAATTAAAAAGCAATAGCTTTTGCTATATATTTTTTCCAAGGCACAAAAAAACCGGATATAATCCGGTCTACAGGCAAAAAAATACCCGCACTAGGCGGGTATTGGTGGGGCTAATTTTGTATGGGGATAGTTATGGACGCAACAAATAATGAAACCGCCAAAAAACTTGTTATCTTGAGTTCAGCCAAGATTCGGTTTTGGTTAAGTAATCGCGAAGAATGTTATATGCCGTTTCAGAATCACTTATTTCCTGATCAGAAAACTGATCAAAATACATCAAATCACGGCTTGCAAAGTGCAGATCGTCAAAAGTAGTGATAATTTTTTTTAAATCCTTGGCGTTTGCAAATAATGCGGCCATAAGATATTGATGGACGATAAGCGTTGCTTGCAGCCGTGAAACCTGTATTTTTAAATCTTCTAGTTCTGTCATGGCAATTATGGATGAAAAAAGCACATTAGCGAAGCCAAGAACACCAGAACACGCGCCCTAAAATCCTGAGGAGTTCCATTTTTTCTTCTGTGACTGGTTCGTCTGGCCATTCTTCGGTGTTGAAGCTTTTTAAGCGGATTCCGCCTGTTGGGACTCTGTAGATCGCCTTAATCAGCAGGTGGCCGTTATAGTCGATGGCGTAAATTTCGCCGTCTTTGATGACGGTGTTCGCTGTATCTATGCCCACTGTGCTGCCGTCGGGGAAGACCGGCTCCATGCTGTTGCCGGACACCTTGACGCAAGCGGCGGAATTTAATGACAAGACGTGGCCTTTTAAAGTCGATTTTAAAAAGCGCAATTTTGCGCCGTGGTTCTCTTCAACATGCGACTTGCCGGAACCTGCCGACAACTTCACTTCCCGAAAAAAGGGCAATTCTATTTCGTCATCACGCAATGGCGTTTGGTTGTCCCATTCCTCAATACCGCCTATAAATTCTGCATTTGATTCTATTTTTGGCAGGTACTCGCCTTCAATAGCATTATCAGTTTCATCAAGAGCCAAATGCTTTAGCCCCAATTGCCCTTCTATTTTTCGGGCGACCTTCTCCCCAATAGTCCTGTGCCCATTTAAAAGTTGGTTGATATATCCAGGTGTCATATCAAGAGCATCTGCAAGCAACCTTTGGGACGCAAAAGATTTCGATATTTTCTGGAAATTAGTTAGCCGGATTTCTTGTATGTTTTTCATATTAGGTAATTTTAGCGTTTGCTAAACACAAGGCAACAAGCAAATGCTATTGCATTGATCTATAGCGTATGCTATATTTTAGCCATGATAAATAATGTATCGACAACAGAGCTGGCAAAGTGCATCGGATCAACGCTTGGTTTTGCATCTCAGATCAAAACAGGGCATCGCCGACTGCCGCCAAAATATTACAAACGGGTATCTGAACAATTTGGCATACCCATAGCTGACTTGTGTCCTAAGGAACCTCAACCCCAAGCCAGTTAAGACGTTAGCACTCTATGCTTACTTGGGGCGGTAAAGGTTTTTTCGGTTTCCCTCAATAAACCGCCGCTCACTGGATGCTTGCCGCACATGAACCAGCTTAAACCATCATGTAATAGTCCAATTGTTGTATGACTAAAGGGGGACTGTACCCTCATACGGCTTAAGTTGTACGCGCTTTGCGCAGGCTGTTAAAAACTCTACAAAGCATTTAGTGCCGCTAGCTCAATGGTCAGAGCAGTCCGCTCATAACGGATCGGTTCACGGTTCGAGTCCGTGGCGGCGCACCAAATTTTGCGGGTGTGGCCCATCGGTTGGGCATTGGGCTTCCATCCCACATAGGCGGGTTCGATTCCCGCCACCCGCTCCAAACGCTGGTTTCCTTGTATATCTGGCGAATAACAAAAAACAAGGTGGATTTACAGCGGGGTGGAGCAGTTGGCAGCTCGTCAGGTTCATGCCCTGGAGGCCGCAGGTTCAAGTCCTGCCCCCTACCAAACAATAGCACGCCGCTGTTGGTTGCCTAGCCAAGGCCCCGTCCAGTTAGTAGCTGGACGGTTTTTTTACGGTTTTTAACGTTTTTATCAATTTCCAGGATTCGTGATTATTTTCTATTACTTTTACAGTTAACGGTATCGGCAAAAATACTGATATTGAGGGAATTTATTATGGAAATTGATGATGCGGTACGAATTAATGAAAAGCCCAACCAGTTTACGGCCCGCGAGTTGGAGATTATCCAAATGCTGGCAAGCGGCTTTAGCGATGATGGCATGGCACGGCTTTTAAACCGTTCGATACGCACGATTGCAACGCATGTGCGGAACGTTTACGAAAAGTTGGATATACCTGATTCGAAAGATGTTAACCCCCGGTCGTTGGCTATTCTCAGGCTGTTGGCCTCCGGCATCATTTCAATAGAGGGGAGTAATGCAAAGCTCTAAACAGGCACTATTTTTAGTGTTAATACTAATTGTTCTGTGTGTTTTTTATGTATCTGTTTTTGTTATTTTTTTGCTTGAAATAACCAGAGATTTGCTAATTGATGTTATGAATTTGGCTATTTTGTTTTTCAATTTGATAAAAAAATCATTTAAGTGGCTTGCATGTTACATAGAGGCGTTGGCAAAGTTATGAAATTAAAAACGTTGTTGTTAATTTTTCTGATGGCTCCGTTAGTTACTGGGCCGGCAGTTTGGGCATTAATCAATTTTTTGGCTTGGTTCGCCAGTCTTGACGGTTTGCTAGCTAAAGGCTTTGTGGTTTTGCTGGGCATTATCGTGGTCGCTTCGGTGTTGCTGTTTTATTGCGCACCGTGGGCAATGAACAGAAAGGCTACAGTTTTCTGTAAGCCTAAATTTTAAGCATTGGGGGGGGTATGAGCGCATTGCAGGTACGGGTACATGAACTGGAAGTCGAGCAGGCCGTTTTAGCCAATATTATCACTTGGCTGTTACGCGGTAAGGTCGGCGCGTCCAGTAAGACTATGTTGGCGTGGTATCTCGATAGGGGCAGCGAAGACGCTTACTATCCGCTGGACGGCTCAGACTTTGGACGATGCCTTGGCTTTTTGGCCGCTGTTCCTGCCGCTGCGGAGGATATGTCCATCTATGCCGATATTTCTCCCGTATGGGAGCGGTTGGTGAGGCGTTGGGAGGAAATCAAGCGGCTGTATGTTGAAGAGGTCGCTATCGAAAATTATGCCATGCCGAAAACCAGCAACCTTATCCGCATGATTGTGAGTGGTGGGTGATATGGATGACCTATTTTTAGCGTTGGCCGATGAGGGCAACAATTTGGGTTATGGGGCGATGGCCGTCATAGTGGCTTTGTCGCTTGTTTCAGGTTTGGCGTTGTATTCGCGCTTTTTGGTTAAGCGGTGATCGGCCATGCCGGGCATGACGGATATAGCATGTACGCGGTGTAAAACACCGATAGGTCATCTTTCGCTGGAAGATACCAAGATTCGGGTTTTGTCGGTATCGGGTGCGCGGCCAGGGCTTACACCAAGGGAGTTGCAAAGAGAAATCGGGCCCCGCGTTAAGCCAAGTGTTTTTGTGAAGGCTCTTGTTGAGCTGGCTAGGGAAAAACGGATCGGCCTGTTTAGGCAAGCTGATTGGGTTGATGATTTTCAAGAATCTGTGTAAAGGATCAGGTCATGAGTGAGTTGGGTTTATCCGAACGTATTAAAAGACTTATTGAATCTAATAATGGGCGGGTGAAATATGGACAAATCACAGGGAAGATAAAAAACCTCAGAAGCAATTTAGTTTCAGAGGAGCTGGACGAATTGGTTAAGTCTGGCGAAGTAGTCAAAGAAGTTACCGATAGCGGTGCTGAATTTTTTTGGTCTCCAGACGCTTGGGCTAATCACCAAAGCAGTGTTGGTGGGGAAGGTAGTGCCGATACTGCCGTGGATGCCGCTCTTGTTCCTGAGGCTTTAGAGCCTGGCCCAGTAGTATCTGAGTTTGCCGAAACATTGAGCCAGCTTGATACCGCTATGAATGCGGTGTTGTTAAGTTTTGCGGAGAAAGCTGGCGATTTATGGGCTAAGCAACGGCATAAGCTGGAGGCGATGGGTATTTCTGATCGCCAAGCAAAAATTAAGGTCGTTACTGAATGTTCGGAATTTACGCTGTTTCCCGAACATGTACGGCAATTGCTGGCGGAGTTGGCGGAGGAGATGGAAAAATTTCCTGATGCGCCTACATGAAGATTTTAGCGCAAATTACGACCGATGTGCGCCCTGATGTTTGGGATGTCAGGGAAGTTGTTGTTATCAAGTTGTTGAGGCGTTACACGGATTGTTTGAAGCGGGGTTATTACTATCGGGCATGGATAGAGGATCATCCTGATATTCACCCATCGTCATACAAACCCAATGGGGTCAATTTTGAGG
>JACXTQ010000152.1 GCA_016919605.1 Methylovulum sp. | reverse complement strand
TATGTCTGAGATAAAAAAAGCGTATTACCAAATCAATATTACATAGCGAATCCTGCGCATATACAGTGGCAAGCTCTTAGCCGACTGTTAGACATCGGTGCGGATTATCCGGTTGTTTTACAATTACCATAAAGGATGCGTAATGCCTGCTCCCAAAGGCTATATAGATACCCAGGCCCTCGATAACATTGCCACACTGCTTAGGCACATCAAACAAAGTAGCTATGCCGCCATGAACATCCAAGCAGACGATAAGGTTTTGGATTTAGGCTGCGGCCCTGGTACCGATACGATCCCGATGGCGGCGTTAGTGGGCAGGCAAGGGCAGGTGGTCGGCGTGGATTACGATACTGACATGCTTGCTGAAGCTAGGCAGCGTGCCGGACGGGCAGGGGTTGAAGGTTGGGTTAGCCACCAGCAGGCCGATGCCATCGCCCTGCCGTTCGCCGATGGTTATTTTAGCGCCAGCCGCAGTGAACGGGTTTTCCAACATTTGCGCCAACCCACCCAAGCCTTGTCGGAATTGATTAGGGTCACACGCCCCCAAGGCTGGGTAGTGGTGATTGACCCTGATTGGGGTAGCTTGTCCATTGATAGCGATGAAGCCGATATAGAGCGGCGTATTGCCGCTTATGCCAGTGATGCCCTGCATAATGGCTATTCAGGACGTACCTTATACCGTTTGTTTAAGCAACAAGGGTTATATGACATTAATTATCAAGTGTTCCCTGTCACCGTTACCAGCAATCTGATGCTGCGCCAGTCCATACAGTCAGAAAGATGCGAGCAGGAAATGCTGGAAATCGGTTTGCTCACGGCGGAACAATTGCAGTGTTGGCGCAGCAGCCAAGCGCAAGCCGATGCTGACGGGGTTTATTTCGCCACAGTCAACATCATATTGTGTGCAGGCTGCAAGCCATAAGCCATTATAAGTGCCGGGCTAGATGCGGCGTACCCGTTGGTTTAATGGCTTATAGCTTGAAGATCAAGCCCGATCCGGTAGCTTCTCTAGGGTTAATGCCGCTTCGGTGCCGCCAATATCACCCAGGGCTTTGCCGATCCAGTCGAGCGTAAAATCATCGGCGCCATCCACCGCCGCCAATAAGGCCGGCAAGGCCTGTGCGCCTATCTTGCCCAACGCTTCAATAGCGTGTGCGCAAACTTCCAAATCAGTGTCGTTTATTGCCTCGGCCAGTGCCGAAACCGCATCTATGGCACGTTCTCCCAACTCGCCTAAGGCAGAGGCGGCGGTGCTTCTATAGGTACTGTCCACATCTGTCAGAAAGGGCAGCACATACGCCGATGCCGCCTTGTCGTGGGTTTTGCCTAACGCGGATAGTGCCTGCACGCGAAGTTTTTCGTGTTGGCTTAGTGTGGCCAAGGCGGGTAGGGCATCTGTGCCAAATTCCGCCAACCTATCCCAGATGCCGTAATCCGAATAAATATCTTCAGAGGTGTTGGACTGCAACGCCTCGACCAGTACCGGAATGGCTTGATGGCCTAGCGGTTTAAGTATAGGCAGTGCTTGGCTATTGAGTGAATAATTATCTTGCTGTCGGAAAAAGCTGAATAATGCTACGGCTGTCTTAGCGTCAGGGCCGATATTGACCACCGCTTCAGCCGCTGCGCCACGCAACAAACCATCAAGGTCTGGGTTATAAATGACGATAAGCAAAGCGGGCAGTGCGGCTTTGGCATCCGCCCCGATAGCGCCCAACGCATTTAGCGCACAGCGTTGGATACGCTTATCGTTGTCTTGTGCAGGGTGCAACAATTTAGGCACTAGCGTTTGTAGGAGCTGTCTGGATGTGTGGTCGGCTGTGCGGTCATAAATCTTTGCTAGTGTCTCTGCCGCTTGGCACCAAATGCGTTGATGGGTTTTATGCCTTTGCAAGATGCTGCCTAGGGTCGAGACCGCATCTTGGTAGGGGATTAAGGCAATGGCCGAATTATAATCATAATGCAGCAGTTCTAAAACTATGCCCGGATCTTGCAAAATAGCGCCGTCTTCGCTGACGGCAATGAAAGCGTTGCCGAAATCGCTACCAAACCGCCATAGACTGAATGCGGCAGCTGTCCGCCAGCGTATGTTTTCGCTGGATAACGCGGCTTGATAATGGGTCAGCAGGGTGGGGGTTGGTGCAGGGATGTGCCATAGTATTTTAGTGGCGTGCAAGCGTAAGGTTTCATCGGCCAAGGCCACCGCCATTGCTAGGGCAACGCTCGTTTCCGTTGCGCTCAGGTAAGCCAGGATTTCATGGGTATACCAATGTCGGTTAGCTTCAGGCTCATGGCCGAATCTGCGTAAAAATAGCGGGGTGGATTGGCGTAGTAAGGGCAAAAAAGCCGCGTCATTTTTTAAGCGCCGCCAAAGCGCAGTCGCGGTCAGGTGTTGCACACGCGGATCGGGGTCTTGTAAGGCTTTCGCCATCAATGGTATGGTAAGTTGTGCGGTCAGCCCTTGCCGTTGCAACCCTTGCGTCGCTGCACAGCGAACGGCTATGTCCGTATCGGTTAGTAACTCTTCTAGCAACTTAGCACCCCTAACTCCGAACCCGCCCAGCACACCGGCTATGCTGAAGGCCGAATTTTGGGTACGGGGGTGTCTGATGGCGTTGAGCAAATAATCGAAATTGGGCGTGGACAGAGGGCTGGAACAGCTAGGTGTCGCTGATCGGTGGCTGGGGGTTAATTGGTGGCACAGCGTGTTAGTCCAAATTTTGATGGTGTAATCAACCCCTGCGTCAGGCTCCTTGTCGCACCAGCGGAGGTCAATGTCTATGAGTTCGCTATGTTCGATGCCGGCGGTAATGCTTTTGTCCCAAGCATCGGTGTCGGTAGGGAGCCAGCGGGCATAACCTAATGCTCTCAGCGCGTTTGGCTGTTCAATGGAGGTGGAAAAGAGCTCAACACCATCACACCAGACTTGTTGGTGCGGCCAAGCGGGGGCTAGCCGCAAAAGGCAGGGTAACAATCGCCATTCCAAATAAGATGCTAAAACAGTCCAGCAATCTTGATGATTAGGTGGTGCTGGGGCATCCTGCTTGAAAAAAGGCAGCACTGTTGCCAAGAGGTTTTTTTCGCAGAGGACGAGCCTTTCACTGGTTCTGTTTTGCATAGGGCTGGACAGTGGGTCAGGTGATTGACTTTAACTTATTGATATAAATAAAATAAATTATTATGATAACCTATTGTGGTGACGTTGCGCGGCAACGTCTAGCCACCGTGGCGGACAAAAGCACAGCCAATCCCAAGCCCCGCAAGGGTTGCGATCCAAACCGTCGGGCTTTAGGCTTCGAGACGTTGCCGTGCAACGTCTCTACTGTCTTTGGCTTAATGCGACCATTGCACGGTCAGGGCATCGGGGAAAAAGTAATATTACGCTCCGTATCAATTTGCTCCCCAAGCGTTTAACCTTGAGTCAGCCTCACTTCCGCTTCACGGTATTTCGCCGCGCAAAACTCCGCCACTTCGGCGGGCAAGGCTGGGGCAGGGTAGGTTTTATCCCAAGCCAAGGTTTCCAGATAATCCCTGACATATTGCTTGTCAAAACTTGGTGGGCTGATGCCGACCTGATACTGGTCGGCGGGCCAAAAGCGTGACGAATCGGGGGTTAAGGCTTCATCAATCAGGTACAGTGTGCCTTGTGCGTCAACGCCAAACTCAAATTTGGTGTCGGCGATGATGATACCGCGCTCTTTGGCATAATCGGCGGCGGTTTTGTACAGCAACAGGCTGGCATCACGCACTTGCGCAGCCAGGCTTTCGCCCATCAGCTCCACGGTCTTGGCAAACGAGACGTTTTCATCATGTTGGTCTACGCCCGCTTTGGTCGAGGGCGTGTAAATCGGTTCGGGCAGGATTTGTGCCTGTTGCAGGCCTTCCGGTAAATGGAGGCCGCACACTGCGCCGGTTTTTTGGTAGTCCTTCCAGCCGGAGCCAATCAGATAGCCGCGTACAATGGCTTCCACCGGCAAGGGGCGCAATTTTTTGACGACAATGGCGCGGCCTTCAATTTGCGCCCGCTCCGTCGCATCGGGCACCACTTGCTCTAAGGGGATGCCGGTCAAGTGGTTGGGGATAATGTCACGCATTTTGTTAAACCAAAAATTGGACACTTGGGTCAGTACCCGCCCTTTGCCTGGGATCGGGTCGGGGAGGATGACATCAAATGCCGAGAGACGGTCAGTGGTGACTATCAGCATGGTTTGGTCGTCAATATCATAAATGTCCCGCACTTTGCCACGGGCAAGCAGTTTTAGCGAGGTCAGGGTGGATTGGTGCAGGGCGTATGGCACAGTCATAGTGTCTCTAATCGTTACGGATTGGGTTTAAATAAAAGGCACGGCAGAGCGTCAAAAGGTTTTAAAGACACCGCTGTCATCATCGGCATCTGACAGCATCATGCCGGCATTGGCGAAAGTGCTGTTACTTTCGGCGCCCAGCTTAATCATCAGGCGGACTTCATTTCTGGAGTCGGCGGCGTTTAAGGCATCTTCATAGCTGATTTTGCCTTCGGCATATAAATCAAACAAGGCTTGGTCGAAAGTTTGCATCCCCAGTTCACGCGAATCTTTCATCAGCTCTTTAAGCTTATGAATTTCGCCTTTACGGATGTAGTCTTTGGCTAAGGGCGTGTTAATCAGCACTTCCACCGCCGGATAACGGCCTTTACCGTCCGAGCGTTTGATCAGCTGTTGCGCGACCACGCCGCGCAAGTTCATCGACAAATCCATCAGGACTTGACCGTGCATCTCTTCGGGGAAAAAGTGCAAGATACGGTCTAACGCCTGGTTGGCATTGTTGGCGTGTAGGGTGGTCAAACATAAGTGCCCGGTTTCGGCAAAGGTGAGGGCGTTTTGCATGGTTTCCCGTGTCCTGACTTCACCAATCAGGATGACATCAGGGGCTTGCCGTAGGGTGTTTTTTAACGCCACTTCGTAGGACTCGGTGTCAATGCCGATTTCCCGTTGGGTGACGATGCAGCCTAAGTGCTGGTGCTGGAACTCAATCGGGTCTTCAATGGTGATGATATGGCCGCTGCTGTTTTGGTTACGGTACTTGATCAGCGCCGCTAATGAAGTCGATTTGCCCGTGCCGGTCGCGCCGACAAACACCACTAGGCCACGTTTTTCCATAATCAGGTCTTTGAGGATGGGCGGCAAATGCAAGCTATCGGCATCGGGAATATCGTGTTCGATACGGCGCAAGACCATGCCCGCCGAGGTGCGCTGGGTGAAGGCGCTGACCCGGAAGCGGCCAAGGCCGGGTACGCCGATAGCGAACTGGCATTCCATCGTTTGCAAAAACTCATCCTTATGCCGTTGGTCCATAACGCTCAGGACAATGGCCAACGATTGTTCGGAAGTCAATTGGGTTTTTGACACCTCTATCAGTTTGCCGTCAATTTTCATGCTCGGTGCGCGTCCGGCAGTGATAAACAAATCTGATGCTTTCCTTTGTACCATCAGTGCGAGCAGCGCGTTAAAATCCATGGCTTACAAACCTCACAAGAACATGTCTTTATTGACCGCTTTCACCATGGCCACTTTTGATGAAACCAAGTTTTTATCAACCAATTCCCGCAAATTCTGGTCAAGTGTCTGCATCCCGTCTTTACGGCCGGTTTGTATCGCCGAATACATCTGGGCGACTTTCGCTTCCCGGATCAAGTTCCTGATTGCGGGTGTGCCCACCATGATTTCATGCGCGGCAATCCGTCCGCCGCCGTTTTTCTTCATTAAGGTTTGCGAAATGACCGCCTGCAAAGATTCTGACAACATGGCGCGGATCATGTCTTTTTCCGCCGCCGGAAACACGTCGATGATACGGTCAATGGTCTTTGCCGCTGAGGTGGTATGGAGCGTGCCGAATACTAAGTGGCCGGTTTCGGCGGCGGTCAGGGCCAGCCGGATGGTTTCCAAATCCCGCATTTCGCCGACCAAGATAATATCAGGGTCTTCCCGCAACGCCGAGCGTAAGGCTTCGTTAAAGCCGTGGGTATCGCGGTGGACTTCACGTTGGTTGATGAGGCATTTTTGGCTTTCGTGGACAAACTCGATCGGGTCTTCAACTGTCAGGATATGCGCATAATCATTGTTGTTGATATGGTTAATCATCGCCGCCAAGGTGGTTGATTTGCCCGAACCGGTGGGGCCGGTCACTAGGATGAGGCCGCGCGGGCGTTTACATAATTCTTCAAAAAACTTCGGGGCGCTTAAATCCTCAAGGCTTAAGACTTTGGAGGGAATGGTACGAAAAACCCCGCCTGCGCCTCTATTTTGGTTGAAGGCGTTAACCCGAAACCGCGCTATGCCAGGCAACTCGAACGAAAAGTCAGTTTCCAAAAATTCTTCATAATCGCGCCGTTGCTTATCGTTCATGATGTCATAAATCAGGGCATGGACTTCCTTATGCTCCAGCGCTGGGATATTGATGCGGCGGATATCGCCGTCAACCCTGATCATCGGCGGTAGTCCCGCCGACAGATGTAAATCCGATGCCTTGTTTTTAACCGAGAATGCCAATAATTCGCTAATGTCCATACATCCCTCTTGCCACGTGAAGTAAAAATAGTGTTACTTTATACCATAAGTTGCTTGTTTTGCTTTTGCCAAGCGTATACTTTTACCATAACTTTTGACTGATAAACTCATGATAGCCCATCGCTTACAAGAAATTAACCGGCAAATCCGCCAAGCTGAACAAGCTTACTGCCGTCGCCCTAGTGCGGTGGCTTTATTAGCGGTCAGCAAAACCAAACCCGCCGAAGCCATTGCCAGTGCCTATCAGGCCGGACAGCGGCATTTTGGCGAAAATTATGTCCAAGAAGCTATAAGCAAACAACGGCGGCTAAGCGCTTTTGACATTACTTGGCATTTTATCGGCCCTATCCAAGCTAACAAAACCAAGCTGATCGCCCGCCATTTTGCCTGGGTGCACAGTGTCGATAGCCTTAAAGTGGCCCGCCGCCTTAGTGAGCAACGCCCGACCCAGTTGCCGCCATTGAATGTGTGCCTACAAGTCAATATCAGTGGTGAAGACAGCAAATCGGGCATTAGCTTACCGGAACTTCCTCAACTGTATCAGGCCATTGCCCTATTGCCCAATTTAAAGGTGCGTGGGGTCATGGCTATCCCAGCCCCCGAAGACGGTTTTGCCAACCAGCGTAAACCTTACCAAGCCCTGATGCAGGCGGTCGCCGCCTTAAACCAGCCCGATTTGGACACGTTTTCGTTTGGCATGAGCGCCGATTTGGTGGCGGCCATTGCCGAAGGGGCGACGGTGGTGAGGATAGGTACAGCCTTGTTTGGGGCGCGTACTTACGGATAGTTGTACGGTTGGCAAGCCATTGTTTTTGGATAATATTGCATTTGAATTATCCCGATGGCAACTGTATATTGAATTGACTCTAACCCAGTCATACCCAAGCAGGCTGATGCTATGCACATAAATCCCCAACCAAGGCCTCTATTATGAATAATAATGCCGAAACTGCAACTGGAGAACAACCCCAACAGGATGGGGCATTTTTGGAAAATGGCACTGATTTTCAGATTGTCGCCGAAGATGCCCCGGTGATGCTGTGGCTGACCAATTCCGAGGGCAAGGTTGTCTTTACCAATTCCAAATGGAAAAAATTTGTCGGCGCGGCTGTGGACGGGCATTTAAGCGGTGATGTCTGGTTGATGGCCTTGCATCCTGATGATAGGGAGGGCTGCCTGCATATTTTTACCGATGCTTTCCAGTCCCACCAGCCGTTTGAAATGGAATACCGCCTGCGGCGGTTTGACGGGCAATACCGTTACATATTGGACACAGGCGAGCCTTATATCAATAAGGAGGGTAAGTTTTCCGGGTTTATCGGCTCGTCTACAGACATTACTGACCGTAAAAATTATGAGAACCAATTGCACCTTTCACAACTGGAATTGACCCAGCATAACCGCGAAATGGCGCTGATTAATGAATTGAACTCGTATTTGCAGGTCTGCCGCTCCTTAAAAGAAACCCATGCCATTGTCCATTATTACGCCAAACAGATATTTACCGACCAATCCGGGGCTTTATACCTGTTTGATGATAGCCACAGTATGGTTGAGGCGGTAGCGACATGGGGAGATACGCGCTTTTTCTCATCGTTGGTGATTGCATCCGATGACTGTTGGGCGTTGCGGCAAGGTCGCTTGCATATCGTCGAAGAACCGGCCAATGCGATTTTATGCCATCATATTATTGAGCATCCTACACAAGGTTATGTTTGCGCCCCCGCCATCGCCCAAGGCGAGATGATAGGCTTTTTGTGTGTGACCTTGGGTGATAACCGTGACGATAAGCGGGCGTGGACATCGGTGGAATCAAGGACGCGGCTGATTTCCCTCGCCGCCGATAATCTGGCGATGGCCCTGGTCAGCCTGAAATTGCGCGAAGCCTTGCGCAACCGCTCTTTACATGACCCGATGACCCAATTGTTCAACAGGCGTTATCTGGATGAGACGTTAGCCCATGAGCTGGCCACTTGTCAGCGGGCCCATACACCTTTAGGGGTGATTATGATCGATATAGACCATTTTAAAATCTACAATGACACCTATGGCCATGATGCCGGTGACTTTGTGCTGACCGAAATTGCCGAAATTATGCGCTCCAAGCTTAGGGATGGCGATATTGCCTGCCGCTATGGTGGTGAGGAACTGGTCATGGTGATCCTGGGTGCGGGCAAGGCCATCACCGGTGAACGGGCGGAAGCTGTGCGGGCGGCGATAGAAAAGCATCCGTTCACTTACAAGGGGCAACCGTTGGCAAGCGTCACGGCTTCTTTAGGGGTTGCCGCTTGCCCTGAAGACGGCCATAGTACCCATGTATTGCTTAAAGCGGCTGATGTCGCGCTCTACCATGCTAAAGAGTCGGGGCGCAACAAGGTGGTGATCTCCGGCCAAGCTTAGTGGATGCCATCTGTTGGCCGCCCAATTCATGTTAACTATAATAGCCAATAGCAGCCGCACTAATAAATGGACATATCATCATTTTAATCATATTAT
>JACXTQ010000151.1 GCA_016919605.1 Methylovulum sp. | reverse complement strand
GTTGACGGATGCGGAATTGCTCGCTATCTTCCTGCGTACAGGCACACCCGGCAAGTCGGCGGTAGATTTGGCCCGCGACCTGCTGGCCGATTTTGGTTCCCTAAAAGCCTTGCTTGATGCCGACCAAACCCGTTTTTGCCTAGCCAATGGCTTAGGCCCTGCCAAATACACCCAATTGCAAGCCGTCTTGGAAATGGCCAAACGCCATTTTAAAGAAATTCTCCAACGCGGCAACGCCCTGACCAGCCCCGACATTACCCGCGCCTATTTGAGCGCCCAACTACGCGGCTACAATTACGAAGTCTTCGCCTGCCTGTTCCTTGATAACCAACACCGGGTCATCGTACTGGAAGAGCTATTTCGGGGCACTATCGACGGAGCCAGCGTCTACCCCAGGGAAGTTGCCAAACGCGCCCTATTCCACAACGCCGCCGCCATCATCTTCGCCCACAACCATCCCTCCGGCATCGCCGAACCCAGCCAAGCCGATAGGCACATCACCGATAAGCTCAGGCAAGCCTTAAATCTATTTGACATACGCGTGTTGGATCATTTTATTATCGGCGATGGCCTGCCTTATTCCTTTGCGGAACATGGTTTGTTGTAACCACATCGGCCTAACCGTGAAAAACAATGGCAAAACTGGTAGACTTAAGCCATCTATATCCTTATCGGCCTACCCACAATACGCCATATCCCGCCGTTTGTTGCCAAAACCTTTGCCATGTCCCCTACCGTTCGCCAACTGAACCAACAACCTTACCCCGACACTTGGCGGGCCATGCAGGATTTTACCGTGCAACGCAGTCCTGACACCGCCGATGAGTTATGGGTCGTCGAACATCCGCCCGTCTACACGCTAGGCTTAAGCGGCAAGCGCGAACATTTGCTGAACATTAGCAACATTCCCGTGGTGCATAGCGATAGGGGTGGACAAGTGACTTATCACGGCCCAGGGCAGTTGGTCATTTATACCTTGCTGGACATTAAACGCTTAAAAATCAACATCCGTGAGCTGGTTGACCTGCTGGAAAACACTATGATAGCGACCTTGGCCGACTATGGTATCAGCGCCCAAGCACGGGCGGAGGCACCAGGGGTTTATGTGCAAGGCAAAAAAATTGGCTCAATTGGTTTGCGTATTAAAAACCATTGCAGTTATCATGGCCTAAGTCTGAACAACGCCATGGATTTGCGCCCTTTTTCGCATATTAATCCGTGCGGTTATTCCGGTTTGGAAATGACCCAGCTGGCTGATCTCGGTGTCCATACCGACACTGCCGATTTGGCCGCCCTTGTTATTGCAAAAATCACCTCCGCCTTACAGCCATGAACTATCAAGCACCGTCACGCACCACCCCAGAATCCCACCAGCGCAGTGCGGAAAAACTGTCGCGCATCCCCATTAAAGTCGAGCAACCGGAAACGCTGTTGCGCAAACCCGATTGGATACGCATTAAAGTCACCGCCAACGAAGAAATTACCCGCGTCAAACAATTGCTGCGCGAACATAAGCTGCACACCGTCTGCGAAGAAGCCGCCTGCCCCAACTTGGCGGAATGCTTCCAGCACGGCACGGCAACATTCATGATTATGGGCGATTTATGCACCCGCCGCTGCCCGTTTTGTGATGTCGCGCATGGCAAACCGCAGCCCTTAGATGCCAACGAGCCACAGCACCTTGCCGAAGCCATTGCCGCGATGGCCTTAAAATATGTGGTCATCACCTCGGTGGATCGCGATGATTTGCGTGATGGCGGCGCGGGGCATTTTGCCGAGTGCATAGCCAAAATCCGTGCACAAACGCCAACGACCAAAATAGAAATCCTCGTCCCTGATTTTCGTGGACGGCTGGAAAAAGCGGTGAACATCCTAATACAGCAACCCTGTGACGTGTTTAATCACAACCTGGAAACCGTCCCTAGGCTCTATAAACAAGCCCGCCCCGGTTCGGATTATCAAGGCTCCTTGGCTTTGTTGCGCCGCCATCATGAAATGCTGCCCCATATCCCCACCAAATCGGGTCTGATGATGGGGCTAGGCGAAGCAACCGAAGAAGTGCATCAGGTGATGAAAGATTTACGCGCCCACGGCTGTTCGATGTTGACTCTAGGCCAATACCTGCAACCGAGCAAAGCCCATTTGCCCGTGCAACGTTATGTGACCCCGGAAGAATTTGCCGATTATGCAAGGATAGCCCAAGACTTAGGCTTTAAACAAGTCGCCAGCGCACCGCTGGTGCGCTCGTCTTACCACGCCGACCTTCAGGCTAAGGGGGTTGTTGTTTAAAAATAAACTTTTCATTGACTGCCGTTGTAGAGACGTTGCCGTGCAACGTCTCTACAGCCTACCTTCATCTGTTTAGTGACTGTTAAGCACCTATGGTTTACAAACAACACTTGTAACGGCCTCTTCCCCAAAAGCCTTACGCCATACCAAATAAAGTATAAAAATTGCGCGTGGACAACCGTGCTATTTCCTCAAGCGTAGTCCCACGCAAGTCAGCGATATGTTCGGCGACATGGCGCACATATAAAGGATAATTGGTTTTACCGCGAAACGGTACCGGTGCCAGGTAAGGCGAATCGGTTTCTATCAGGAAACGGTCGGCCGGCACCTTTTTGGCGACCTCTTTAATCGCCGTGGCATTGTTAAACGTGACAATGCCGGAAAAGGAAATGTAAAAATTCAAAGCCATCGCTTGTTGCGCAAACTCCCAGTCTTCGGTAAAACAGTGGATGATGCCGCCGACACTGTCCGCCCCTTCCTCCGCCAATATCTTCAACGTATCTGCACCCGCTTCACGCGTGTGGATAATCAATGGTTTTTTTAACGCCTTCGCCGCCGCAATATGGTTGCAAAAGCGTTGGTGTTGCCAGCTTAAATCCCCTTCGGAGCGGAAATAATCCAAACCCGTCTCGCCAATGGCAATCACTTTGGGATGACCTCCCAAGACAATCAATTCCTCAACACTAGGGTCATGGCCTTCATGCTCGTTAGGGTGCACGCCAACGCTGACCGAGATGTTGGGATAATCCGCCACCCTCGCCAACATGGCAGGGTACGCTTCCAAATCAATGGCGATGCACAAAAGATGCTCAATTTTACTGTTAGCCACTTGCTGCATAAAACAGCCAAAATCATTTTGGTAAGGCTTAAGGTCGATGCGGTCGAGATGGCAATGGGAGTCAATCAGCATGGGATAACCTGAGTTTAAGAAAAAGAAATAATGGCGACTGTAACAAAATTTTGCAACATGTCCAGCGCATTTGGCAGCCGCCATCTGTAAAAATGATATGTCATGCGCCCAACTAACTGTTTGGGCATTTTTACCATCTAAAAAGCGGATATATATATCTAATATTATCGTTTCATTATAAGCAAAGATTTGCTTATCCTGTTTTCCAGCCAAACGATTTACCGTTTAGCAAATGATATTTAAACCGATCAAACCACATAAAATTTTAGTGATATGGCAACTGGAACTGACGGCAACCATCACAACCCCAAACAGCGTAATGCTGAGATTGCCCGTCAAATCATGCACATGCTAGAAAGCATACGATTTGGCTCGGTTGAAATTGTCATCCATGACAGCAAAATTGTCCAGATTGAACGGAAAGAAAAACTGCGGCCTGACGTATTGTAAGCAAACATCCTCACCTTAAGCGATCGGCTTAAATCTAACGGATAACCGAAGATCACATCATGAAAGCCAATACCCTAAACAAACCGGACAACCGGGCAAACAATTAACCGGATAACCGGACATTACCCAATAAGGTGAAATTATGAAGAATCAAAACCGTTTGCTACTGGCGGCGGCAATTAATGGCCTATTGTCTGTTGCTGGCGTTGACTCTGCCATTGCTGATGACAAAGACCTCAAAATTGATAGGCTGGAAAAACGTCTGCGTCTGCTGGAAGAGCGTTTGAACGCGAACCCCGGCCTTAACACGCCCAACAACTCTGGCAAACCTGACCCCGTTGTCCAAGCCTTAGACCAAAAAATCAAAATCCTTGAACGCCAAAATGAAGTAAGCAAGGAAATTGCCTTGGAAGCCTCCAAAACAGCACCCAAACTGGAGGTTAGCAACAAAGGCGTAAGCTTTACCTCGGCTGATGGCGACCATTCCGTGCGTCTGCGTGCTTCAATACAAGGGGACGAGCGTTTTTTCATGGATGACCCTTCGGGTTCAGGCAGCCTTAATAACCGTTTTGATCTCAAACAAGCACGTATCTGGCTGGAAGGGCGGTTTTGGAAATACAACGACTTTAAAATTATGCCTGATTTTGGTAATGGCTCCACCATACTGGCAGATGCTTACATTGATTTGCATTACTGGAATGGCGCGGCCTTGAACGTGGGCAAGCAAAAAACCCCGCTCAGTTTGGAACGTTTGCAAGGTGATACTGACGGCATGTTTGTCGAACGTGCTTACCCCACCTATCTTGCCAGCAACCGTGACAACGGCATTAAGCTACACGGCAGTTTTGGCGCGCCCGGGCGCAAGACCGAATACGCAGGGCCCATTGATTTCAAAAACTTTGCCACTTATGAAGTGGGCGTATTTAATGGCGGCGGTGATAACGGCGCCCTGGATAACTATAAGCCATCTGGTGATGACAAAGAAGTGGCGGGGCGTTTGTGGATACACCCCTTCCAGAATTCCTCCATCAATGTGCTGGATAACCTAGGCTTAGGTGTTGCGGCCAGCTACGACCATGCACAAAACGATGCTGCCCATCTGAATAATATCAAAAGTGCCACAGGCCAAAACACGATTGTTGATTACAGCAAGCTAAAAACGGGCTTCACCAGTATTGCGGCAGATGGCGAGCATTACCGCATTTATCCGCAAGCTTATTGGTATACCGGCCCTTATGGCCTGCTGGGCGAATATGCCTTGTCTTCACAACAATTAACGGGTGATGCAGGGCGCACCCATATCAAACAAGACAATTCCGCGTGGCAAATCCAAGCCTCTTATGTCCTGACCGGTGAAAACAACACCTTCCAAAGCGTCAAACCACGGGCTGCGTTTAACCCGTCAAAAGGCCAATGGGGCGCGTTGCAATTTGCCGCACGCTGGAGTGAGCTGTCCATCGATAAAAGCACCTTCCAACTGTTAAGCACAAGCAGCTCGGTCAGCCAAGCGACCGCGTGGGCATTGGGTTTCAACTGGTATTTAAACAACAATACCCGCTTGATGGCCGATTATGAAGACACCCGTTTTACAGGCGGTGCCTCAGCCGCAGCGGGCGGCAACCGCCCTGAAGAAAAAGCCTTCGCCACCCGTTTGCAGATCGTTTTTTAACGTCCCCCTATTAATGCTTAAGCCCTATTGTTTTAAGGAAATGATATGAAGAACCTTACATCTACGCTAAAACTGGCGGTACTGGCCGTTAGTTTGACCCTAGGCCAGTCTGTATTTGCCGACCGGACATTGCTGAACGTCTCTTATGACCCCACCCGCGAACTGTACCAAGACTTTAACAAAGAATTCACCAAATATTGGAAAGAAAAGACGGGCGAGACCGTAGCCATCCAACAATCACATGGCGGGGCCGGCAAACAGGCACGGGCCGTGATTGACGGTTTGGATGCCGATGTCCTGACATTGGCGATCACTTATGACATTGACAAAATTGCCGACAAAGCCAAGCTATTGCCGACAGATTGGCAAAGCCGCCTACCGAACAACAGCATCCCCTATACCTCGACCATAGTGTTTCTGGTGCGTAAAGGCAACCCTAAAGGCATTAAGAATTGGGATGACCTGGTCAAAGAAGGCGTGTCCGTGGTGACACCTAACCCTAAAACCTCAGGCGGTGCCCGTTACAACTATCTGGCGGCCTGGGCATTTGCTGAAAAACAATACGGCGGTAAAGAGGCGGCGAAAGAGTTCATCAAAAAGCTGTATAAAAACGTCCCTGTCCTGGACTCAGGCGCACGCGGGGCCACCACGACCTTTTTGCAACGCGGCATCGGCGATGTCTTGCTGGCCTGGGAAAATGAAGCCCTGTTAGCCATCAAGGAAATGGGCGGCGACCAAGTGGAAATCGTTGCCCCACCGACCAGCATCTTGGCCGAAACACCGGTGGCCGTAGTGGATACCGTCGTCAACAAACGTGGCACCAAAGATTTGGCGGAAGCTTATTTGAATTATCTGTATACCCCAGCCGGGCAAAAATTGGCGGCGAAACACTATTACCGCCCGATAGAGCCAAAATACGCTGACCCGACCGATATCGCCCAATTTCCAAAACTGGAACTGTTCACCATCAAAGATCGTTTTGGTAGCTGGGAAGCCGTGCAACAAGAGCATTTTGACGATAACGGCATATTTGACCAGATTTAC
>JACXTQ010000150.1 GCA_016919605.1 Methylovulum sp. | reverse complement strand
CATGCTTAAAAAATGCATTCATCGCCTTTACTGCGGCTTCATCATTTAAGTTTTCCGGTGGTGTGTTACCCGTATCACCACGATAAAACCGACTTTTCAAAACCACGGCACTGTTACTGGCATCATTGCCAGGCAGCACTTGCAAGGTGACAGAATAAGAACTCGCCGGAAACGCCTGGACGTTTTCAGTTTTCAAACGGTAGCTATATTCATGTTCCTTATCGCTGTAAAAATCCAATTCTTCAACTAATTGCCCGCCATTTTGCAAGGTAATGGTGCGGATGCCGCCGGATTCGTGCTTGCCATCACCTGTACTTTGTTTGACATCGGGATGCCAATCAGTGATAGCATCGAATGCTTTGACTGCCTGCCATACCTGGGTGACAGGTGCGTTAATCATGACGCTTTCCTTGGCCTTTTGTGGGGTAGGCCCGTGTGCCAATGCGATGAAAGGGAAAATCAACAGACTGGAAAATGCAATAGCAGAGAACTTCATAACCCATAATTCCTGAAAAAACGGCTATTATTAATAATCCTCCGCAAAATGCCTTGGGGGAATTGCCTGTTATTGGCTGGAAAAATTCCTGTTTTACACCCGGACACCAGCCCTAATCTCCGTGCAACCATCGCGAATGGCAATGTGAACATGACGGGCATTATTGGAAGCTCATACATCCGCCCACATCCGCAATAAATTGTGGTAACAGCCTGTCAAATTGACGGCAGCAGCCGTATCGCCTTGGGTGTTGCGCAGTTCCAAGATGGCCATGTCCATTTCAAACAATAGGCGTCGGCGTTCAGTCTCGCGCACCATACTTTCTATCCAGAAAAACGATGCAAGCCGCACACCACTGATAACCGGTTCGACACGATGTAGACTGGAACCAGGGTACAGAACCATATCGCCCGCCGCTAATTTCACCGCGTGTTGCCCGTAAGTGTCCTCAATCACCAGCTCTCCGCCTTGGTAACTGTCCGGGTCGCTTAAAAACACCGTTGCCGACAAGTCGGTGCGGGTACGTTGCCCAGTAACGGGGCAAGTGCGGATGGCGTTATCGATATGGTCGCCGAAGGCGTTATGCGCACCTTGGTAGCGGTTGAATAAAGGCGGAAAAATCCGTTTCGGCAATGCGGCGGATAAAAATAATGCGTCTTGATTTAAAGCATCGGCGATAATCGGGCGCAAGGCCTGACATTCGGGGCTTTGCTCGGGCAATTGCCAATTGTTTTTAACTTGTGCTGATTGGCTTCCGGCGGTGACACGCCCGTCCACCCAAACGGCATCCGTGAGCAAGTCACGACATTGCCGCAAAGCTTGCGGACTGAGCAGTCTAGGAATGTATATCAGCATGATTATTCGCCTATCGCTTGCCAAGTGAAAAACACACCCAAACTCAAGCAAGCCAGCATTAAACCGACTGCCACAATGCGTCTGCCGTGCAAGCCTGTCCACAGCAAAGTTCCGGTCACACTCAGCACAATTAAACTGCCGGCCAGGGTGTCAGCCAACAATATCCAGCCTATGCCCATGCCTGAGCCTTTGTGTAGATTGGTCAACAAGGCGAAAATATTACCTTCGCCTTGTTTGACGCTGACAAAGGCGTTGCCTTGCCAATAGTCGGCTTGCAACATGCGTTTGGGATTACGTACGGTAATTTGCCACAGCGGCGGTTGCTGGAAATCGATATTGTTCCAGATGACCTGTTTGGCGGGTTCTAGGCGAATTTTGGCATGTTTGATGTCGATATTTAAAGCCTGACCCAACCAAGCCGCCAAGGCTTTAGGATCGCCAGGATGCGGTTCGGGCAATGGCAATTGCAGTTCGTGTTGGCTGATTTTGACGGCGGGTATTTTTAGGATGTCGCGATGGTTCAGTAAAATGCCTGATACACCAAACAATAATCCTAGCATCGCGCCCCATAAGCCCAGCCACGCATGGGTACGGCGTAGCCATTTTAAAAATGCGCCACGGGCGAAAGGTTTGGGCAGGAAAAGGTAGCCGCCTTGAGTTTTTTTAGGGGAATCGGTTGTTGTAGATTGGCTGGTGTTCATTGGGTGAGTTAAATGATGTTTTTTGGTAGCTGTTTGAATGGCATAGGATGTATCATATCCAAAAGGCATGAACAAAGGGGCGGCGGGCCAATGGTCGTAACCCACCGCAATCGGTGCAAAATATTAAGTTAGATCCGCTAGCCGACATTAATACTTCACATTAACCGTCACCTGTGCCGACAACGGCACGCCCGGTAAAGCCGAGCTTGTCTGCCCTGATTCGTAATAAACCGTATCCGCCAAGTTAAAAACATTCATTTGCACATCGTAACGTTTCTGGTGATACGCAACGACGGCATCCAAACGTGCATACGCGGGTAAGGTCACTTCGTTAACGCTATCAGCATAACGATCAGAAGCGTAGAACACACCTCCTCCGACTTCCCACTGCGGCGTAATGTGGTAACTGTTCCAAAATACGCCGCTGTGTTCCGGCACGTTAGTTGCGTTCATGCCTTCGAACGATTTGGTCAAGCCACTGACCGTACCCACCGCCGTAGTGGTCGATTTGGTGATTTTGGCATCCAAATACGCATAAGTCATCGACATATCCCAACGCGGCAACACCTCACCCGCCAAGCCAAATTCAAAACCATCGGTGCGTTGTTCACCTGCCAAGATACTCAGCGCGGAATCGTTGGGGTTAGTGGTGCGGGCATTGGTTTTTTCCAAACGGAACAAGGCGGCGGTCACACCCAAACGTCCGCCAAACACATCGTATTTAGCACCGATTTCAAAATTTTGGTTATGCTCTGGCGGCAAATTAGCGTTGGCCGCAGTGATAGATAAACTTTCCGCCGAGGGGTTAAACGAAGTGCCGTAGCTAAAATAATACGACTGCGCCTTGTCCGGTTGCCAAACCAAACCACTACGTGGACTCCATTGGCTATCGCTGCGGCTGAAATTATTGGTACTGACGCGGTCAAGTTGCTGGGCATCAAACTGGTCATAGCGCGTACCCGCCAATAACTTCCATTCCGGCGTAATTTCAAACTGATCCAACACATAACCCGCGTAAGTTTGTGCCTTAGTGTAACGGTCAGTTGCCAATGTGCCACTAAAATCGCTCGCCAAACCCGTGCTACTGGCAGTTAGCACCGGATTAAATATCGAAATGCTACTGACTCCGGTTGAGCTTTTAGATTTGAAATCGTAATTTTCCCAACCGAATTCGCTACCGAACATCAGCGTGTTGTTGAAACCCAATAACGGTTTTTTATAAGCAAAATCAGTCTGGTTATAGACATTGTCCTGCTCATTACGGCGCAAAGCTTGGGTGCGTGCCACTGTAGACGTTGCACCCGTATCCGTGACCGCTCCGAATAAATGGGTCAGATAATCACGCTGGTACGCTCCAACCCGCACGGTATTTTTCACTGAAAAATTACTGTTGAATCGGTGGTTAAGCGCAGCTGTAGCGACGTTGGTGTCAGTATCCAGCAAGCGATTATCGGTAAAACCGTAATAAGTGTTGATCGGCACATCGGCGGGTTTGCCGCGATACATCGGCACACCGTAATCGAACACCCCCTGTTCTTCCTGATGCAGCAAACTCAAATCCATGCTGGTGTCGTCAGCGACTTTCACGCGGAACGACGGTGCTAAGCCTAGCCGCTGGGTGTCGTTGTAATCGCGGAACGATCCGTTATCTTGAAACAAGAAATTCAGCCGTGCCGACAGGTTTTGGTAAGCGGATTCGGCATCAAGGGTCGTACGTTTAAAATCGTAAGACCCATAAGTGAAAGCACCCGTTACCCCCGTTTTGCCCGTTGGTTTTTTGGCGACTTGATTAATCACACCGCCCGTTGCGCCGCGCCCAAATAGAATGGATGACGCGCCTTTCAGCACTTCGGCTTTCTCGATAAAAAAAGTGTCACGGTTGTACTGCCCGTTTTCTTTCACGCCATCCAAATAATTGTCAGTATTGGCTGCAAATCCGCGTAAAGTGATGGAATCGCCTGTGCGTCCACCTTCACCAGCGGCTATAGTTAGGCCACTGACGTTTCTTAGTGCATCCCGCAAATTGAACGCATTTTGAGATTTTATCAGCTCTTTTGTAACGACACTGACCGATTGCGGAATATCGCGGAGCGCCATCTCAGCCTTACCACCTGTTGTGGAAGTTTCAGCCTTGAAGCGATTGGATTTCGGCGCTTGTGCGGCTTTGACTTTGACATCTTCCAGTACAGTTTCGTCGTCTTCTGTAAGGTCGTGATGTGGGTGATAGTGGCGAGTGTCAGTCTTGGCCGGATAAGTGACGGCAGGCTCGCCTGCCATGACCAAACCGCTCAACATTGCCCCCAGCGGCACGAGCGTACCTAACCGCCATTTGGCTTTTTGATTTATAGTATTATTCATGTTTCCCCCTCAGGTTTATGGTGTTCAAAATGGCTGCCTAGCTGGGGAAATGCTGGGTGGCTGACTTAAAATAAAATTTTCAATAAAATAAAAACTATTATTGCTTGCTTGATTCAGACGCGGCGACAAAGCCAATCCGGGTTACGCCCGCTTGAGCGGCATCTGACAAGGTTTCAGCTATCAGCCGATACGGCACGGCTTGGTCGGCACGGATATGTACTTCCGGTTGCGGTGTTTGCGTGACAATTTCCTGTAGATGTTGCTGGAACTCAATGCGTGACAAGCGTTTGTCGTTCCAGAATAAATGTTGGGCGGCATTGATGGACAAGCTGACCGCCTCCGGCTGTTCGGGTTGCGCCGCCCCACCTGTTTTTGGCAAGTCGATTTTCACGGTATGTGTCATCAAGGGTGCGGCGATCATAAAAATAATTAACAGCACCAACATCACGTCGATTAGCGGCACCATATTAATTTCCGCAACGGGATGCGTATTTTTGTTTTGGTCAAAACCTCCGAACGCCATCACTGGCCTCCGGTTTGCGTCGGCACGGCCGCACCCGTGGTCAAAAATGCAAACAAATCATGAGCAAAAGCATCGAGCTTTGCCAACGTCAAACGGTTCGAGCGTGAGCAATCGTTGTAAGCCAATACGGCGGGGATGGCGACCGCCAAACCCAATCCGGTCATAACCAATGCTTCGCCTACAGGCCCGGCGATTTGGTCCAGCGTCCCTTGTCCACCTTTACCGATGCCGATCAGTGCGTGGTAAACGCCCCATACTGTGCCAAACAAACCGACAAACGGTGCAGTGCTAGCGATGGAAGCCAACGCTGTTAGCCCCCATTCAAGCTTGGCAGTTTCTTCATCAATGACGCGACGCATGGCACGGGTCAAAAACTCTGTAGCCGAACCCGCTTCATGCAAACGATGCGCCCCATGAACGGCATGATGCCGTGAGGAACTGATGGCATGGTGGGTCAAATGAGCAAAGGGTTCATTGGTAGGATGTCGGTTCAACGATTGAGCGACATCATCCAAAGAGGCCGCCTCCCAAAAGTACACCAAAAACCGTCGGCTACGGCGACGGCTCATACGGCCTTGCCACGCTTTAATAAGTATGAAAAACCAGCTCGCCATTGACATGCTTAACAATAGCCCAAACAAAGTTTGTCCGACACTATCGCTCTGTGCGAAAAAATGTGGTAAATCCATATATTAACCCTCCAATGAAAAAGCGACAGGTACGACTACCCAAGCGGCAACCTGCTGTACACCTTGCCGTGCGGGCACGAATCGCCATTGTTTAACGCTTGCCAACGCCGCCTCATCTAACCGGACGTAACCACTGCTTTTGCGGAGCAGGATTTGCTCGACCTTGCCGTCGGCACTGATTTTGGCGCGTACCAACACCCGTCCTTGTTCGCCCAACTCCCGTGAAATCGCCGGATAATCCGGTGCGGGATTGTGCAGATAATCGGCATTTAGATGTGGCAAGGTTATGGGTTCGGCAATGGCTTTAGGCTCAGGCAACGCACTGGCCGGAGGAGTGGGATTGGCGATAGCGGCGATGTGACTAGGCACAAAGTTAGGCGGCGTTACGATGGTAGTGTTTGTCGCCACGCTACGCTTGCCTTGGTTGCTGGCAAACACCTTTTTGCTTGGTTTGGCTAACGGTTTATCAGGCGTTTTGTGACGCGCTTTCGGCAAGGCTTGGGATTTGGCCTGGGGCTTGGGCGGAACATTGACTTTTGGTTGCAGTGTTGCCGGCGCTTGCACCACAGGCACAGGCAGCCAAGATACCTTCAGTATCGTTGGTGCTGTTGCTTGCGGGGGCGGCACGCCGTCGGTCGCCGTACTAAGCCATAAGCCATGCAGGGCGATGGTCGCCACTACCGCCAAGGCATAGCCGCCATGACGTATGAAGTGAGAGCCGGTATCAGGTGGCGTGGAGACTGGCGGACGTGTTTTGACTACGGCCAGTATGCGGTGGTCGTGATTGTTTTGCGCCGTAATTATCGGGCCGGTACGTACCGGAAACGGCACTATTTTTACAGCAGGTCTAGGCATGGCCGCCTCTCATGGTTACATGGTAGTTGAGCTGGCTGCCTGGCCCGATGGGGCTGGGTGGCTTGCGGGGTGTTGTTATTTGGTTAAAATCAATTTATCGTTGCTGGTGATGCGCAAGCGGTATTCTTCGTCATTGTGTTCGATCACCAGCTCTTGCTGTTTGCCGAACAATTCGCCGCTGCTGACCCGCCGTCGGCTTGGGGAATTTTCCTGTTCCAAGATCACGACACTGGGATGGCTACTCAGAATAACGGTATTCGTGTTGTTTTTCATAAATTCGAATGCAAAAATGTTAGTGAAATTTCGCCGTCTGACTACGGATAACTTGCTGTTCCAACAAATGGGACGTAATTTTTTGCCAGTGTTCTAAAAGCTGTAAATACATCTCACGGCTAGGAGACACTTTTTCTAAATCAGGATGCGCAACCAATAGGCTTAATTGCCGCACGATGAGATGTGCCAGTTTAGGGCAATGATGGCCATTGATAAATTGCGTCATTGAAAAACAGGTGGCCGCATGGAGCCGAATCAATTCGGTTTTTTCAGGGGTATCTTGTTGCTGCATAAGACTCGCCTATTCGGGTTGGATGCCCAAAAAATGTTTAACGCACAACCACTGCGCCTGTGCGTTAAACGAGAAGTAGCGAGAGGTCATTCATCGCTTAAAGTTAATGATAATGATTATCGTTTAAATATTCAAGCACTATTATCGGACTTGCGAAAAAATGTGGCTCAATATCTATTTTGAGGACTTTTGGGTACGTTTAGACAAACGACAGAAAAGTATTCATGACGAATTTATAGATGCCATTGTCATAATTCCATGTCTGTTTATACACTATGCTGTAGTCTCGGAACCATGACCGAGCGAAGCCACTATGAGCATAAAAGGTGGCGAACCGTTGCCTAAAAGACGGTGGTTTGTTGTTGCATACCATCGGCAGCAGCAAATCAAGGATTAGCGTGGATGCGTGGATGGGCAGATATGTTTTCCCCGAAAGCATGTTGCCCTCTCTGAAACAAATCGCCAAAGCTGCCGAAGGCTTGTTT
>JACXTQ010000149.1 GCA_016919605.1 Methylovulum sp. | reverse complement strand
TCTTTTGCTCCGCCTCGGCAATTGCTCCTGCATTGCCCTACCTCCTGCATCCGTGCAGTCGAAAAGAAAGTACCCAAAGAAAAGGCGGCCCGATTGCCGCTTCTTCCTGCGCTTCTCGGTTTTGTCGGGGGTCGGCAGAGCGGGCTTCCTGCCCTTTATGCCCTTTGGGTAGCCTGCCGACGCGCGGCATCCTTGCCACGCCCCTTTATGCCCTGCGGGTATTCGGGCTAATCCCGACAAAACCTGCGATGCTCGGCGCGGCAAACGAGAGAAAAGCACGTTACTGCGTAATGTCAGTAACTAGGCACGTATTTTCAGCATCGTGGCTTCAATGCCAAGGCTTAGCCCTTTTGCTTATTCTTAACCCGCCGCAATAGTTTTTCGCGACGTTGCACTTGCCAATCCACTTGCTTGCTTTTATGGATATTGGGTTTGCTGAAAGGGTTAGCCGGGGATTTAAACTCCAAACGTATCGGCGTGCCGGACAATTTCAATTGTTCACGGTAATAGTTGGTCAGATAGCGTTTGTAGGAAATCGGCAGGGCATCGGTTTGGATACCGTGGATAATGACAATCGGTGGGTTACGGCCCCCTTGGTGGGCATATTTGAGCTTGATGCGACGGTTGTTGATCATCGGTGGCTGGTGCGCATCGGTGGCTTCTTTTAAGATGCGGGTCAGCACCGGCGTTGACATGTTAATCATCGCCGAGTCGTATAGGGTATTGACGACATCGAACAGTTTGCCGACACCGCTGCCGTGCAGGGCAGAAATCGGGTGTTTTTCGGCAAATTCCATAAATGACAATTTTACTTCCAATTGCCGTTTGATGGTTTCTTTTTGCTGGGCATCCAAGCCATCCCATTTGTTCAGGCCGATAATCATGGCGCGTCCGGCTTCAATAATCAATCCTAGCAAATGCGCGTCCTGGTCGGTCACGCCTTCGCTGGCATCAATCAGGTAAATTACGACATGGGCTTTTTCAATCGCTTGCAGGGATTTGATGACGCTGAATTTTTCAATGGTTTCGGCAATTTTGGAACGCCTGCGCATTCCGGCGGTGTCTATTAGGGTGAACTGCTTGCCATTGCGCTCGAAAGGGATGTAAATGCTGTCGCGGGTGGTGCCCGGTTGGTCATAGACAATCACCCGCTCTTCGCCGAGCAAGCGGTTAACCAAGGTGGATTTACCGACATTCGGGCGACCAACTACGGCAATGCCTACACCTTTACGCTCGCCCTCATCATCAACCAAGGCCGATGCTGGGGGCAGCAATTGGTTGATACGCTCCAATAATTCCGGCACCCCCCGCCCGTGCGAGGCGGCAATTTGCGAAGGCTCGCCCAAGGCTAGGGAGTAAAAGTCGCTGGCGGCGAGGGTGGCATCCAAGCCATCGACCTTATTAGTCACTAAGATAATGGGTTTAGCCATTTTTCTTAGGGTTTCGGCAATAGCCTTGTCGGACGCGCTCAGGCCTTCCCGCGCATCGACCATAAACAACACCACATCGGCCTCTTCTAGGGCGATTTGCACTTGTTTTCTGGAAAAGCTTTCAATGCCTTCGGCATCATCGGCGATACCGCCGGTATCCACGACCAAACACGGGCGAATGCCGTGCTTGACCCGCCCATATTGGCGGTCGCGGGTAAGGCCTGGAAAATCCGCCACCAAAGCTTCGCGGCTACGGGTCAGATAATTGAATAGGGTGGATTTGCCGACATTAGGCCGACCGACTAGGGCGATGACAGGTAACATAGTTATTCAATGGTTAAAGCGGCAAGTGTGCCGTCTTTGGCGTAGACGTAAACAATATTGTCCACGACCACAGGTTTAGCTTCGATAGGGCCGTCCGAGATTTGCACCCGTGCCATCTGATGGCCGTCGGCAGTGCTTAACCAATGGACATAGCCCTGAAAATCACCGACTACGACATAATGGCCGTAAACGGCGGGAGCGGAGGTGCGCCGTTGGTGCAAATCTTTTTGCCGCCACAGTGAGGCCCCGCTGTGCAAATCCAATTGCCAGATGTCGCTCTCGGTGTCGGACAAGTATAAATACCGCCAATCGTTGCTTAAGCCGGTATAAGAGGAAACGCTTTCATTACGCCAGACCACTTCGCCATCCACTGCGGAAATGGCGCTAACCCCGCCATGAAAGCCCGCGACATAAACAATGCCCGCCGCTTCCAGCGGATCGGTGTCCAAATCTACTAACCTGTCCACTTCGGAACGGCCTGTAGGGACAACGATACTGCTTTCCCAGATATAACGCCCGTCTTTTAATTGCAAGGCCATCAATTTGCCGTTGTCATAACCGCTGATGACTTTGTCTTCGACCACCACCGGTGTTGCCGTACCGCGTATGCTTAAGGGCGGTACGCTGACTTCATAGCTCCACAGCTTGGCGCCGGTGGCTTCGTTAATGGCGGTGACTTTGCCGTCAGTGGTATGGACGATGACAACGCCATTGGCAATGGCGGGCACTGCCAACACCTCGCTGGTGACTTTGGCCTTCCAGCGTTCAGTGCCGGTGTCGGCGTTTAAGGCGATGACTTCGGCATTGCTGGTGCCCAAAATGGCACTATTATGGCCTGCACTGGGCCCTGCGGAAAATGGCAGTTCGGTTTTAACTTCCCACAGCTCTTTACCGGTCAGCAAATCACGGGCTTGGACGCGTCCTCTATGGTCGGCGGCGATAATCCGCGCATTACCGATGGCCGGCACCAGCTTTAAGGTTTGTTCGTCCGCACCCACGCCCACGGATTCTTTCCAGCGTACTTGGATTTTTAGTTCTTGGGTGTATTCCACCAAGGCTTTGGGTGGGTCGGAATTGTCTTCCCCGCCGGTAAAGTAATCGCTAATACCCGAAAAGGATTCACCCACAGTGTCCCAAGCGGCACAACCGGACAGACCCACACATAGCAGTAGCAGCGTAAATAAGCGCATTATTTTTTATTTTCCAGCTTTTCAGGGGCGGTCAAATCGTCAATTTTCATTTGCAATAACGGCGATTGCTGGCCATTGTGGACGGCGCTTTGGTAAGCGGTACGCGCTTGGTCAGGGCGGTCTAGGGCAACATAAATGTCACCGACCAGCTCATCGTATTGGGCGGAAAAACTGGCCGATTTGGCCGGATCAATATCGTTGATTAATTTTAACGCCGCTTCGTATTCTTTATTGGCCATCAACAAATGCACCAAGCGGATTTTGGCGATGTTCGCCACTTCCTTGTTGGCGGCCAGCGCCACTTTTTCTAAGATGAGTTTAGCACCGGCCAAATCACCTTGCTCGGTTTTGGTTTTGGCTTCGGTCAGCTCGCTGAACAGGGTGTAATCG
This sequence comes from Methylovulum sp., assembly GCA_016919605.1. Classification (GTDB taxonomy): domain Bacteria; phylum Pseudomonadota; class Gammaproteobacteria; order Methylococcales; family Methylomonadaceae; genus Methylovulum. The sequence goes on along the minus strand of JACXTQ010000149.1, from coordinate 596 downwards.
CTGCCGCCAAAGCGGCTTTCCATTTGTTCGGTCAGTTTGATGACGGACTCTTTTTGTCCGTCCGTAGTGGCTTTGACCAATTGCCCGTATAAATTGGCGGCTTGCTCGGTTTGCATGTGTTGGTAGGTTTGCCAGTAATTCCAGCCTAAAATGACCGCAATGCCTAAGCCTAAGCCGATCAGGGTCGCTTGGCCATTTTCTTTCCACCAGGCTTTTAGGGCCGCGAGCTGTTCTTCTTCTGTTTCGTAAATTTCCACGATGTCTCTCTTGTACGCTTGATTTTAAAGATTTGCCAATGTGTTTGCCGTTTGTCCAGTTATGGCCGTTCCGTCGCCATTGGACACCTTATTTTCAGGCATTAAGACGTTGCCGTGCAACGTCTCTACAAGGCTTGCCGTTACCGTGCCAACAGGTACTCTTGTAACAATGCAATGGCTTGCGCTTGCGGCAAAGTGTGCTGGCCTTGTTCGTTGCGCAACGCTTTTAGGCTCACTTCGCCCCGGCTGGCTTCGTCATCACCAATAATGACGGCATAATCGGCACCGCTTTTGTCGGCTTTTTTAAATTGGCTTTTAAAGCTGCCACCATCGGCATTC
>JACXTQ010000148.1 GCA_016919605.1 Methylovulum sp. | reverse complement strand
GTGATTATTTTGGTTTTATCGACTGGCTTAAGCAACGCGATAAAAAAGTTTTTGTCGATTTGAAGTTTTTTGACATCCCCGCCACCGTGGGCCGCGCCATTAAGGCCTTAAGCAGCAAAGGCGTTGATCTGGCGACCATCCACGGCAACGACGCGATTATGGAAGCCGCCGCACTAGCCAAAGGCGATTTGAAAGTCTTGGCGGTCACGGCCTTGACTAGCCTAGACCGGGGCGATCTGGACGATTTGGGCTTTAAATGCGATATCCGCGAACTCGTCCTGTCACGCGCCAAACGCGCCTTACAAATCGGCTGTGACGGCGTGGTGTCCTCAGGCCTAGAAGCCCCTTTGCTTAGGGAACATCTTGACCACCGTTTGTTGGTCATCACCCCCGGCATCCGCCCGGTCGATAACCGTGAGGAAGAAGACCAAAAACGGGTGGTCAGTGTCGAGATGGCCTTTGAGGGTGGCGCGGATTATATCGTCGTAGGCCGCCCCATCCGTGATGCGGCTGACCGCAAAGCGATGGCGGAAACCATCCAAGCGCAGATCTTAAGCGTGTTTACTGGCGCGCACCTTTAAAATAATCATAACATGTTAACTATTGACTCGGTAGTGATGCGGGTAATCTATGTTCTTTGACCCCGCCTTTACCAGCTCCTATCTGGTGGCTTTTATCATGGGGCTGGTCAGCAGCCTGCACTGTATCAGCATGTGCGGCTCGATCATCGGCACCCTGACCTTAAGCCTAAGCCCGGAAATCCGCCATAAAAAAGCCCTGTTGTTGCCGTTCGTCTTCAATTACAACCTAGGGCGCATTGCCAGTTACACGATGGCGGGCGGCTTGGCGGGGCTGATTCAATCCCTGGCTATCTTGCAAATGGGCGAAATCCACGGGCATCGGCTCTTGCAAATATTGTCGGCGGTAATTATGGCGGGGGCAGGGCTTTATATTGCCGGCTGGTTCCCGCGCTTTGCCTATATCGAAAAGGCCGGGATGCACTTGTGGAAAAGGATAGAGCCGTTCGGGCGCAAACTCATTCCGGTCAAGACCCGCAGCCATGCTTTCCTGTTCGGCATGGTCTGGGGTTGGTTGCCCTGCGGTTTGGTTTATGCAGCCTTGGCGCTGGCGGCAACCGCAGGCGATGTCGGCAAAAGCGCGTTGACCATGCTATCTTTTGGATTAGGTACTTTACCCGCAGTAATGGGAGTGGGTATAATGACAGGGATATTGACACGGCTATCGCGTATGCAACGCTTTAAACAAGCAATTGGTTTGTTTATGATTGTTTTAGCCTTGTTAGCGGCGTTGCCTCAATTGAACCCGATGGCAATAACCACCCACCATTCAGCCCTACATTAGAGGTTCCTATGGATCATTTTAGTTCCATTATCGGTCAATCCCCTGAACTGGATTCCTTAATTCGTAGTGCCAAAATTGCCGCCTCCACGGATGTCACCATCCTGATTAAAGGCGAAACTGGCACGGGTAAAGAAGTATTGGCCACGGCGATTCAAAAAGGCAGCCCACGTGCCAGCAAAAAATTCGTCACCATCAACTGCGCCGCCTTACCGGAAGGCCTGATCGAATCGGAATTGTTCGGCCATAAAAAAGGCGCGTTTACCGGTGCCACGGCCAATTCCCAAGGCCTGTTCAAAGCCGCTGATGGCGGCACGTTATTTTTGGATGAAATCAACTCCCTGCCCTTAGCCGTACAAGGCAAGCTGTTGCGCTTTCTCGACTCTGGCGAATGCTTGCCCGTGGGCGAAACTACCGCTTACAAAGTCGATGTGCGCGTCATTGCCGCCACCAACTCGGATTTGAGCGAGCAAATTAAAGCCGGCGAGTTCCGCCAAGACTTATACTATCGCCTCAATGTCGTGCCGATAGAGTTGCCGCCTTTAGCCAAACGTAGCGAAGACATTGAGCATCTAGTCAAACATTTCCTTAAACACTTTGCCGATCTGCACGCCATTAAGCCACCGCAATTTAGCAAACCTGCGCTGAAAGTGCTGAAAGCCTATAAATGGCCGGGCAATATCCGCGAATTGCGCAACCTGTGCGAGCGGTTAAGCATCCTGTTGTCCGGTCGGATGATTGAAGTGGAAAACTTGCCCAGCGAGTTCCGCAACCCCACTACCAACAACAGCAAAACCACGGGCTTTATCCTACCAGACACCGGCTTGCAGTTGGACACCTTAGAAGCCGACTTAATCAACCAAGCCCTAAGCCGCACCAAAGGCAACCGTAGCCAATCCGCCAAGCTGCTCGGCCTTAGCCGCGACACCTTGCTGTACCGGATGCAAAAACACGGCTTTACGGCCGGTTAACAGTAGGCTTTCAAGGGCGCACAGGCTAGCCTGTGCGCCCCTTCCTGCCCGCCCTTCTAGGCCTTTATAAGCCCCTCTATGTACGCACTCCAAACCACCCCCATACAATGCCCTTATTGCGGTGAAGACATCGACATCGTGGTTGACACCTCGGTGGCAGAGCAGTCTTATATCGAAGACTGCCAAGTCTGCTGTAAACCTATCGAGATTTTTGTTAGCGTTGAAGATGGCGAGATAATTGAGTTGCTGGTACGCTCTGATGATGAGTAAGAGGTTTCTCTAATTTTTTTGTATTAACTATATTCCGCTTTAAGAGAATCCCCATGCTGACTATCGACCTTGACCCCGAATTGGAAACGGCCCTGAATGCCGTGGCACAGCAAGAACATAGCTCACCCCATGAGATTATTAAGCGGCTAATTAACGGTTACATTAAAGAGAAAAAAGACTCTGGATTATTAATCGATATAATGGCCACTTTGCCGGAAATAGCCTGCTTTAAGGGTCAAGATCCGCTAGATATACAAAAGGCGTTGCGTGACGAGTGGAATTAAATATCTGTTGGATACCCATGTCATCATTGGCTTATACGAGCGCAACCCAAGCGTTTTGGCGTTATTGCAAACCAAACAAATCACTATCAAAGAATGCGCATATAGCTCGATAACCCGTATGGAGTTATTGAGCTATCCTGCATTGACAGCTATGGATAAAGCCGCTATTGAATCATTATTGGAACGCATGGCGTATTTAGCGATCACGCCAGATATTGAAGATGAAACCATTGCGTTTAGATACGTCCATAAAACTAAACTGCCTGATTCGATTATCGCTGCAACCACAAAATATCATCAGCTTGAATTATTGACACTGGATAAAAAGTTGGCAAGTAAGTTTTGATAACGCTACGGCTCCACAATCATTTGGTCTTATCCCAACCGTCCAAACAACCGATAAGCCACATCCCCCGCCACTTTATCCTTTAACAACTGCCAGTTCTCCGGCATCCCCTCCAACGCTTGGCCGCTGGCCGCTTCCACATAGATTTTTGCCTCTGGGCTTAACCAGCCTTTATCCTCTAGCCACTGGCAACTTTGCACCGCCAGCCCTAAACCAAACGGCGGGTCGATGAAGACAATATCAAAGGCTTCGGCATTACCGGCCAAATAGCGCAAAGCATCGGTTTGGACGATTTTGATCTGGTGGGCGGCAAGCTTGTCGGCGTTGGTTTTTAGGCAACGGCAGACGGCGGGGTTTTGTTCGACTTGCACCACCGTCTTTGCACCTCTGGAAGCGGCCTCAAAACTGAGCGCTCCGCTACCTGCGTATAAATCCAGACAACGGCTGCCGATGATGTCGTAATGCAGCCAGTTGAATAGCGTCTCGCGCACCCGTGCCGGAGTCGGCCTGAGGCCTGGGGCATCATCGAACAGGACTTGGCGGCTACGCCAGTCGCCGCCGATGATCCTAAGCTTATTTTGCACGTTTGCCCACCGTCACGGTTTGCAACAATGCCAAGGGAACATGACGTTTTAAGGCATCGGTGATGGAGGCAATGGTGACGTTGTCGATGTTTTGTTGGAAGGTGTCCAGATAATCCAACGGCATCTCATAAAAGCCGATCATGCCGACATAGCTGGCGAGTTTTTTGTTAGTGTCAAAGCGCATGGCAAAACCGCCGGTGATGTTTTGCTTGGCAGCTTTCAGTTCCGCTTCGCTAGGGCCTTGGGCGATAAAATCGGCGAGGGTCTTATGCAGCACTTTCAAGGCTTCGGGGGTTTGGTCGTTGCGGGTTTGCAGGCTGATTAAAAACGGCCCCGGCCTTAACAAAGGTACGAAAGCACTGGAAGCGCTATAGGCCAAGCCGCGTTTTTCGCGCACCTCGTCAAACAATTTAGACACCAGCCCGCCGCCACCTAGGATGTGGTTGCCCACATACAGGCTGAAATAATCGGCATCTTTGCGGTAAGTACCGGGCAAGCCGACCAGGACATGAGTTTGGGTGGAAGGGAACTCAATATGCTGCTCGCTGCCTTTAACGGGCATGGCCACATCGGGCAAGGCTTCGGGCTTTTTGCCTACAGGCAGATGTTGCACCAGTTGCTCGGCGGTACGCTGGGCCTGTTCGGCGGATAAGTCACCGACAATGACGATAATGGCGTTGGCGGCGACATAATAAGTTTGGTAAAACCGTTGCACGTCTGTGCGGGATAAAGCCGCCACGGTGCTTAAGGTGCCGGAATCAGGGTGGGCGTAAGGGTGTTTGCCGTACAAGGCTTGGTAAAAGGCGATTTTCGCCAAATCGCCAGGGGATTCTTCCTCTTGCTTAAGCCCTGCCAAAGTGCGGCTTTTTTCGCGCTCAAAATCAGCAGCGGCAAAACGCGGCTTGCTCAGGATCACTTGCATAGTCTCCAACGCTTTGTCGAGCAAAGGTTTTTCGGTCAGGCTGCGCAAAGATACGACCACGTTATCTAGGGTACTGCCTGCGCCAAAATTGGCACCGACACTCTCAAAACGGTCAGCGATAGCATCGGCATCCCAATCCCCTGCACCAGTGTCCAGCAACCCTGCGGTTAACGCCGCCAAGCCAAACTGTGCGCCATCACGGGCGCTACCGGCATCAAACAGGACTTGAATGTCCACCATCGGTAGGCCTTCGGTATGGACATAATAGACACGGCTGCCCTGCGGGGTTTGCCAATGTTCAATTTTAGCCGCCGCACCGGCGGCTTGGCTAACCATTAACACGATGAAGCTAAGTAAATAAACACGCATAAGTTTGGGTTTCCTCTAGGATAGATGCGGTTGTGTCGGCAGTCGGTAAGCCGACCACCTATGCCTTTAGCCACGCACTAGGCGTACGGCACACGGCAAGCTTGGGTTATCATTGATTGCCAAGCCTTCGCTAAAGTTCACTAGCCACGCGCCACCGCCATATCCTGCATAAGGCGAGGATGTCCAAAGCCAGCGCGGATTGCTAGGAAAAACAAGGCTATCAATAAAACCTTGCTGGGCGGCTTGGCCGTTTAGTAAGGTCTTTAATTCACTGACGGTGGGCAGCCGCCAGTCGCGATGGCCCGCATGGCCGCCCTGTTGGTTAAACAGCTGTACGGCCTCATGGGCGGCTTGCCAAGCATAAAGGGCAGGCTCACCCTCCACTTTATCGCTCTGCCAGCTTTGCCCTAAAACAAACCGACACCAAACCAACTGCGTTTCGGTGTCATGGGCAATGCCGTTGCTTAACGCGCGAAAAACCCCAATCACTTGTTCGCTGACTGAGGCTTCTTTAGAAGATGCGGCGGTATCGGCGGAACTGGCGGCTGTGTGCCCAGGAGGCTTGTGCCTGCGCTCTTGCTCAATAATCCAGTCATCGTGCTGCTTGCGCTTAACAGGGTCGAGCAACACCTCGCGGGCTTCATTTAAAATACGGGTG
>JACXTQ010000147.1 GCA_016919605.1 Methylovulum sp. | reverse complement strand
TGGGGCGGATGCGCCTCCAGCATGGGCGCGAGCAGATGGCCTTCCATGTGGTGGACGGCGACGGCGGGGATTTGCCATGCCCATGCCAAACTTCTGGCAGTGGCTGCCCCGACTAGCAAAGCGCCCATTAAGCCGGGGCCGGCAGTATAGGCGATGCCGCCGATTTGGGCGGGCAACAGGCGGCTGTCGGCCAACGTTTGCTGGATGAGCGGCACCAATTTGCGGATATGGTCACGCGAGGCGAGTTCCGGCACGACCCCGCCATACTCGCTGTGCATGTCGGTTTGGCTGTATAAAAAGTGGCTAATAAGGCCGTGTTGGGGGTGGTAAATGGCGGCCCCCGTCTCGTCGCAAGAAGTTTCTATGCCTAAAACGTACATTGAGTTTTTGAAAATGGCTAAAGTAAAGGTATAATTCAAGGCTTTTTAAGCTCAGTCTATCACTGGGCTTCCTGTTTTAATGTTAACACACTTGGAACCACATAATGCCGTCAGTAAAAATTAAAGAAAACGAACCTTTTGACATTGCCATTCGCCGTTTTAAACGTGCTTGCGAAAAAGCAGGTGTTTTAGCGGAAGTCCGCCGCCGTGAGTTTTATGAAAAACCTACCGCCGAGCGTAAACGCAAGGGTGCTGCGGCGGTCAAACGGCATTTGAAGAAGTTGGCGCGTGAGCGTTATGCACTGAAAAACCTGCGCCGTGGCCGTCCAGCCGTCTAATTTTATGAGTGGCTTATTGACAGACCGCATTAAGGACGAGATGAAAGCCGCGATGAAAAGCGGCAACAAGGCTAGGTTGGGCGTGATCCGTCTGATTTTGTCCGCCATCAAGCAAGTTGAAGTTGATGAGCGTATTGTCTTGGACGACCAGCGTACCGTCTTAGTGCTGGATAAAATGCTCAAGCAACGGCGTGAGTCGATCCGCCAATATGGCGATGCCGGACGCAATGATTTGGTGGCCGTTGAGGAAGCCGAAATTTTGGTGATCCAAGATTTTCTGCCACAACCACTATCTGCTGATGAAATTGACCAGATGATCAGCGCCGCTATCGCCGAATCGGGTGCGGTTTCTGTCAAAGACATGGGCAAAGTTATGGGGCTGTTAAAAACGCCTATGCAAGGCCGCGCCGATATGTCCGTAGTCGGTGTCAAGATTAAGGCGGCTCTGGCTGAATAAGTCAGTTTTGTCCTGGTAGCCATGTCCGGCGGCAGAATTCCCCGCGCATTCATTGACGATCTGCTGGTGCGGATTGATATTGTTGAATTGATCGATTCGCACGTCCCCTTAAAAAAAACGGGTGCCAATTATGTTGCCCGTTGCCCTTTCCATAGCGAAAAAACTCCCAGCTTCTCCGTTAACTCTAATAAGCAGTTTTTCCATTGTTTTGGTTGCGGTGCCAGTGGCAACGCCATCAGTTTTTTAATGGAATTCAACCATCTTGACTTTGTCGAGGCGGTTGAGGATTTGGCGGCGTTTGCCGGTATTGACGTGCCTAGAGAGGCGGCGGTTGCGGCTGCCGACAAGGCCGACCTGCAAAGTTTGTATGATTTGATGGAACAAGCCGCCGATTTTTATGTCCAGCAATTACGTACCAGTGCGGCGGGCAAACAAGCGGTGGCCTACCTGAAAAAACGCGATTTAAGCGGCGAGGTTGCGGCCACGTTCCGCTTGGGTTATGCGCCAGCGGATTGGCAGGCTTTGACTGGCCGCTTTGACCAGCAAGCCTTGCTGGCGGTCGGCTTATTAGGTGGCAATGACAATGGTGGGGTCTATGCGCGGTTCAGGCATCGAGTCATGTTTCCGATCCGAGATAAGCGCGGGCGGGTGATTGGCTTTGGTGGCCGGGTTTTAGACGATTCTTTGCCAAAATACTTGAATTCCCCAGAAACGCCCCTATTTCATAAAGGCCGTGAAGTGTATGGCCTATATGAATTGCTTAAAACAAACCCTAAGCCACAACGGATAGTGCTGGTTGAAGGTTATCTGGATGTCATCGCCTTGGCGCAACTGGGCATCAGCTATGCGGTGGCGGCCTTAGGTACTGCCGTTTCGCAGGCGCATTTGGAACTGCTGTTCCGCTATACGCCGGAGTTGGTGTTTTGTTTTGATGGCGACAATGCGGGCAGGGAGGCTATCTGGAAAGCGATGGACGCGGCTTTTTCGGTGTTGCAGGATGGACGGCAAATCCGCATCATGCTGTTGCCGCAAGGCCATGACCCTGATTCTTGGGTGCGCAGCCAAGGAGTTGGCGCGTTTTCTGCTGACTTACAGGCATCCTCGGTGTTGTCGGATTACTTTTTTGACCATTTGGCCGCTGAATTTAATCTGGGCGAAATGGAGGGGCGGGCCCAGTATGTCAATAAGGCCAAGCCTTATTTGCTAAAGTTGCCGTATAGCATCTTCAAGGACATGATGCAAGCCCGTTTGCAAGAAATAAGCAAATCGGCTGTGGACGTTTCCGATAAAACGGCTAGACTTAATTATAGGTTGGCTCGTACGCCCCAGAAAAAAGATAGTGCACCGCCGCTAGAGCGGCGGACGCTGGCGATGCTGGTGCAAATCCCCAGCTTGATTGGCGTGTTGGAAGAGCAGGGCGTGGATTGGGATGCGTTGGATTTTAAAGGTGCCGACAAGTTTAAGGCTATCTTACAGGTATTGCTGGCGGAAAAACCCGCCACCACAGGTGTGTTGTTGGAGCATTACCGGGGTCATCCCGATGAGGGCATTATCACGCAACTGGCGGCAATAAAGCTGGAGGCGGGTGTGGAACAGGAATTTAGTGGGGCTTGGGAAAAATTGCTGGAGCAAGGCATTGATGCTCGCTTTAACCGCTTACTGGCTAAAGCGGATAGCGGCAGCGAGCAAGAGAAAGAAGAGTTCAGAAAACTATCGATGCACAGGTCAAGAAAATAACTGGTTTTCAATCAGGAAAATCTTGTAGTATAATTACGGGTTCAGCAGAGTGGTGCTGGATAGGGTATTCAGTGAGAAGACGATGAATCAAGAACAACAGCAGTCCCAGCTTAAACAACTGATAGCTAAAGGCAAAATTCAGGGTTATCTGACTTACGCCGAAGTGAACGATCACTTGCCAAGTGATATTGCTGATCCTGAGCAAATTGAAGACATTATTGCCATGATCAACGACATGGGCATTCAAGTCTATGAAGTTGCTCCTGATGAAGACTCCCTGATTACCGATTCGGCGACCGTCACCACCGATGATGAAGACGCGGAAGAAGTCGCGGCCTTAGCGTCTGTCGATAGCGAGTTTGGCCGTACCACCGACCCGGTGCGCATGTATATGCGCGAAATGGGTTCGGTCGAGTTGCTGACCCGTGCCGATGAGCTAAAAATTGCCAAGCGTATTGAGGAGGGCCAGCAACAATTGGTCAAGGCCATTTCCCGCTCTTGCGTGGTGGTCGAAGATTTTCTCCAGTCGTTTGACAGCATTTCCGGTGAAGAAGGCGGGGTACGCCTGACTGACCTTATTTCGGGCTTTGTCGATTTGTCCACCGAACCGGAAGATCTGATTTCCGCCCAACCTGTCGCCGATGTGGTGGTTGATGCCTCTCCCGAAGACGAGCTTAAGGGCTTGGCCTACGAAGAAGTCCTGGAAAAGGTCGAAGCGTTGAGGGAACAGCTGAACATAGCTTCCGCCACCATCAAGCGGCATGGTTATGTCAGTGCGCAGACGGAAGCGGCTTTTGAAGTGCTGGCTGACTTGTTCATGGAATTTAAGTGGACACCCCAATACCTAAAGAAACTGACCGGCATTATCCCTAACGGGGTGGCTGCCGTGCGTGAGCAAGAACGGCTAATCTTGGAGATTTTCACCAAATATGCAAAAATGCCGCGTAAAAATTTTATCATCTCGTTTACTGAGCATGAATCGGATTCCGCATGGCTAGACTCGTTTTTGCAGGCGGGTCATGAATATGCCCAAAGCCTTGCCCCGCACGAGAAAGAGCTAAGGAAAGCCCAAAAAACCTTGGCGGATATCGAGGCGCAATATGGCCTGACCATTAACGGACTGAAAGACATTAACCGGCGCATGTCGATAGGTGAGGCCAAGGCGCGGCGTGCCAAGAAAGAAATGATCGAGGCCAATTTGCGGCTGGTCATTTCCATTGCCAAAAAATACACCAACCGGGGCTTGCAGTTTTTGGACTTGATCCAAGAAGGCAATATCGGCTTGATGAAGGCGGTTGACAAATTTGAATACCGTCGGGGTTACAAGTTTTCGACCTATGCGACCTGGTGGATACGGCAAGCGATTACCCGCTCCATTGCCGACCAGGCCCGCACCATCCGTATTCCGGTGCACATGATCGAGACCATCAACAAGCTAAACCGCATTTCTCGGCAGATTTTGCAGGAAATGGGGCGCGAAGCCACCCCTGAAGAGCTGGCCGAACGTATGGAGATGCCTGAGGACAAAGTCCGTAAGGTGTTGAAAATAGCTAAAGAACCTATTTCTATGGAAACGCCGATAGGTGATGATGAAGATTCTCATTTGGGGGATTTCATTGAGGATGGTAAAGTATTGTCCCCAGTAGAAGCGGCGACCATTGCCGGCCTTCGTGAATCGACCCAAAACGTGCTGGCAGGGTTGACAGCCCGCGAAGCCAAGGTGTTGCGTATGCGCTTTGGCATTAATATGAACACCGACCATACCTTGGAAGAGGTTGGCAAGCAATTTGACGTGACGCGTGAGCGCATCCGCCAGATTGAGGCCAAAGCTTTAAGAAAATTGCGGCATCCATCCCGTTCCGAACAGCTTCGGTGCTTTTTGGACGGCGAATAAGTAACGGAAAACAAGGGCCATTAGCTCAGTTGGTTAGAGCGTCCGACTCATAATCGGCAGGTCGTAGGTTCAAGTCCTACATGGCCCACCACATTATAAAGAACAAGGCTGCTTACGCAGCCTTTTGTCTATCTGGGATTTATCTTTCAACGAGGCGATAGCATGAGCAATAACTTCATTTTTACATCAGAATCCGTGTCCGAGGGGCATCCCGATAAGGTTGCGGATCAAATTTCCGATGCCGTATTGGATGCGTTATTGGCGCAAGACCCTAAATCTAGGGTGGCCTGTGAAACGTTGGTCAAAACCGGTATGGTGGTGTTGGCGGGTGAAATCACCACTGATGCGTGGGTGGATATGGAAGCCTTGGTGCGCAAAGTGGTCTGTGATATTGGCTACGACAACGGCGAAATCGGCTTTGACGGCCAAAGCTGTGCGGTGTTGAACGCTATCGGCAAACAATCGGCTGACATTGCGATGGGTGTTGATGAAAGCGAAAACCATGAGCAAGGCGCTGGTGACCAAGGCCTGATGTTCGGTTATGCCAGCAACGAAACCGATGTGCTGATGCCGGCTCCGATTACCTATTCTCATTTGCTGGTCAAACGTCAATCTGAAGTACGTAAAAACAAAACTCTGCCTTGGCTGCGTCCTGATGCAAAGAGCCAAATTACCTTCCGTTACGAAAACAACAAACCAGTAGCAATTGATGCCGT
>JACXTQ010000146.1 GCA_016919605.1 Methylovulum sp. | reverse complement strand
ATCAGCAACAGCACCATCGCGAACTCGGTGGCCGTCAGGTTGACCACGACACCGCCCCAGCAGGCCGTGTGTCGGTCGGCCTGCACCGACAAGGGGCCTTGTTGCCAGCTTTGTTCGGCAAGCGTAGGCTTAGGTTGCGCCCAGGTGCGTTTTAAGATGACATTGATACGCGCCACCAACTCGCGCGGGCTGAACGGCTTGGTGACGTAATCATCGCCACCGATCTCAAGCCCCAAGATACGGTCTATCTCGTCATCACGCGAAGATAGGAACAAAATCGGCACCTCCGAGGTTTTGCGCAGCTCACGGCACACCTCCAAGCCGTCAAATTCCGGCATGTTGATGTCCAACACGATCAAATCAAAGCCGTGGCAGGGGAACGTGTCCAACACCTGCCGCCCATCTTCCGCCAACGTCACCTTCATCCCCGCTTTTTCTAAAGCAAAGCTGATGACCTCGCGGATATGCAGGTCATCATCGGCAACCAATATGTGTTTGCTCATAGTTTTAGGTTTTAATACGATAAAAATGACGCATCAGTTGACGCACTCGTTCCCACACGCGCCACATGGGAACGAGTGTTAACCTGACGGCAAACTCCCCCCGGTCAAAAAAGCGTCCGGGTCAACATAAAACATCGCCAAACCTGCTTGTGGTTTGCCCGCCTGATACTGCCACGGCAGCGGCAATAGGCTGCGGATGGCAAAATGCAGGTGTGGCGGTTTGCCGTGGGCGTTGCCGGTGCTGCCCACCGCGCCCAACGTCTCGCCCGCCTTTAGCCATTGCCCGGCGTGGCAGGCCGTGTGTTGCAAATGCGCATAATAATACACCCGCCATTTTGCCCCCAACACCCACACCACCTGCCCGCCGATGTCATTAAACCCCGTGTACAGCACCAGGCCGGGGCTGGCGGCGACTACGGGCTGGCCGGTCTTGGCGAAAATATCAATGCCTTTATGGGTGATGGAGCGTCCCCACGGATAATACCAGAAAGAATGCGGATTCCAGTCTGCCGTGGTCGCCCCCGCCACCGGAATCCGGTGCGCTTCCGGCAACAACCCGCCCGCCGCCACGACCAACAGCAACACCGCCAGCCCGTGCCGCCTCATTTGGGGGCATCCTCAACCGTTGCAAGCGTTGTTTGTGGTTGCCCCGTTTGTCCGGTCAATGCGTACCAGTCCAGATGGCGGGTCGCCAGCATCAACGCCGCCAACACCACAAAGGTCAACATGCTGCCCATCAACAACGCGCTGCCTTCAGATTGCAAGATCACATACAGCACCGCATACAAGCCAGACAGCCCCAAACCCAACAGCGACCCCAGCTTGCCGCTGTGCAAAATGCCGCCAAAATACACCGTCAACAGCGCCGTACACGCCGCCGCGCCAGTGCTATAAGCGTATAAGAAAGCGATATGTTCTGACAAGGACACCAGCAACAAATAAAACACCAACAATGCCGCGCCCACCAATAAATATTGGATAGGGTGAATGCGCAATCGCTTTAACAGCTCAAACAAAATCAAAGCCACGAACGTCAACACGATAAACAGCACCGCGTATTTGATGCTCCGCTCCGCTTGCTGATAAATGTCCACCGGCTGCACCAACTCAAAACCTACGGCTGGCTCCAACAAACTGGCGCAATGGCCTTCGCCGCACTGCGCCAACGCCCCCGCCACATTAAAAGAAAACGATGAGGCCCGCCACCGTGCCGTAAACCCTTGGGCATTAATGTCATGCGTTTCCGGCAACAACCGCCCGCTAAAGCTGGGGTGCGGCCAATTGGCGATGGTTTGGACATCGGTGTTTTCCGCCACCAAGGCAAAATGCAACGCCTGCATCCCATGCAGTTCCAAAGTGAATGCAAAGGGCAAACGGGCCGCTTGGGTGCTGGCGAGTTCGGGTAAGGCGGCGCTCATACCTTGCTCAGTGCCCGGCAAATGGCTGGACGGTTGGAAAGCTATCTGCTCGCCGTTCCACATCAAACTAGGCTGGGCGGCAATCCCCCGCTGGTCACTGACCAACACCGACAACTGCGGCTTATCCCAAGTGATCTGGCTATCCTGATGGCTGGCCAAAAACTCCAACAACGCTTGGTTGCTGAACTCCCCCGTCACCTCGATACGGCTGTTATAGACAGGTATGGCATAAATGCCCCGATGCCGCAACGAATTGTCCAAAGTGCTGCGTATCGTCAATTGCTTGGGGATAATGTACAGCGCTTTGTTGACGGTGATTTCTTTAAGCTTCTCCCGCCTGTTGCCGTCTTCATCAGTAATCGTTTCCTTGTTGTTATAGGTCAAGCGGTAAGGTATCACCAACACCGGAGCCGCCAAGGTCTGCTCACCCGGCCAACTACGCTCAATCGTGCTATAAGCCTGTTCCCGCCACGCCGTGCGGTCATGCACTAAACCCAGAATAAACGATTGTGGCAACAACAACGCCAGCATCAAAAAAACAATGGTCAGTAATTTTAGGTAAAAACGGTTTTTCATAATCAGCATCTCCAAAGGTTTGACATCGGAAGATACTGTAACCCACCGTTTTGCAGATCAAATGCCGTGGATATGGAGAATTGGCGGAAAATTGTGCAGATTAGGTGCAGGGGAGGGAACAGCTATCATAGGCGGGGTAAGGGTGTTAAAGGATGTGTAGGAAACAACAGCTGTTGTAGAGACGTTGCTGTGCTTTCGTTTCTACAGATCGCGTAGGGCGCGAGAGATAGGCGTATACGCCGGATGGTAGAAAGCCAACTACGGTGCATACGACATCCTACGGAATGCATTTTTTGAGTTGATAGCGTATGACAACAACGGCAGGCACAGTTGCCATTATGCAGCGCAATACACCTATGCTGGCGTCGAATGCACCTTACCGTGTTGTTGAAAGAATGTATTTTGATAACATTGCAGATTCAAGAGCAACTTGAATTTCTTTCTCATTAATAGAGTTAAGGCCGCATCTATATAATTGTTCACCATGAGCATAATCAACGGTATCATCCAAAGCGGCGGGTATTTGCTTTAAAATGAATACTAATTCGTCACCAGTTACTATAGCGCATACCATAAAACTGAAAGATGTACGCTTTAATTTATCATAAATTGTATACGTTTTACCCCCGATCAATCTTTCATAATTTTTGATGAGCTTACCTTGAATAATTGAGAAATCATTTCCAAGTTTATTGAAGGCTTCGTTCTGCACTCTATGAATAATGGCAGAACAAATGTCTATCGTATTAATAAGTTCCCTTGCGTTATGAAATGACTTTGATGTCCTTTCCGATAAAAACTGATCTATTAGGGGCTTGGTAGTATCAGGTTGGTTGGTTAAGGATTCGCGTAAAATTTTTAAATCTGCCATAACTGCGGTATTATGTAGCAGACGCACAAAGAAAAATTTATTTGCTTTTTCCGACCATTTTTCTTAACTCATCTATGAACTTCTTGTGCGATTCTTTCTTTTCTTCACTGACAGGCTTCTCAGGTTGCTTTTTTGCTGATTTTGATCGTGAATCATTAATCGCCAATCTAACCGACAATCCTTTTTCAAAAGAAACCTGAGAACAATCGTTCACGCCTTTAATTCCAAGGTCATCAATTTCTTCGGCTGACAACGCTTCTGCAAGGCCAATAGCAGCTAACGAAGACCGCTTGGCATGATCTCGAATGTTGATATTTTTCGGCAACCCAGGGTTATTGGCTCGAATGCCATACTCAATCTCTGACTTATCTTTGTTAAAAATACCTTTGTAAATCTTGTTAGTGCATTGCCCTATTTCATGCCCAGGCTTTACCTCATGGTCAAGGAGGGTGCTAACATAAAACTTTCTGGTATCAATATGCTTTTCGCGTTCATCAATCCATTCTCGACTATGACCTTGACGTTGCCATGATTGGCGAACGCGTTCGTTAGCGCGTTCTACACCTATCTCTGGATCAATAACTTCTTCAAGCCGCTCGTGAAAAACCTGATTTACAACGTAATGCAAATCATTTGAAAGGTATTTTGCATAAGCTAGTCCAATTTGCCAATGCGCCCAAGTCCCTCCGCCATGCTTTCCTCGTTTTGCTTTGTAAATGTCCCCTGCGTTTACATTTAGATTTTTCGCACAAAATTCAATGAACTCATATCCTGGCCCCCCTGATATAGATGTTTTCCCAGATGACCCAGACGTTTTTATACTTGGCTTTTGCCCCCACCTTCTTGGGTCAAGTTTACCGTCAGGCATTCCCGAAATCATATAAATTTTATTAAGGCTAACCATATTGCCTTCGGCAATATCAATAAAAAAGCTTTGTCCGTTATAGGGTATTTCAATACTAATTAATTGCATGGCTTATCTCGGTGGTTTACAGAAAATAATACAAATTATGCTTCAACTTATTATTT
>JACXTQ010000023.1 GCA_016919605.1 Methylovulum sp. | reverse complement strand
CTGTAGAAAGCAATACCCGCGTTTATTGACAGCTTTTTTAGTTCCCACAGGCTGTGTACCCACGGAGTGTGTAAGCAACGCTAAGCAAACTTATCCGGCAACCACCCTCTAGTCACCCCTTCCCGAAAACACCAAGCTGGGGTGGTTTCGGTCTTGTAGCTCCAGAAAAACCAGCCCAGATATTTTTCAAAGGTAATCAGTTGTGCACTGGCATGGGCGCGGTAGGCGACATCGGTTTGGAAGTCGTCAAGCCCTTCCAGCGCATGGTTAAACGGGCCGTTTGCCCACAGCGACACCACCCGCAAATCTATGCCTAAGCTCCATTCGCCGACTATGGTTCTGACCCCACGGTCACGGTTAATGGCATCGGCTTCGTTGTTCCACTCGACCACGGATTTTTCGATATGGCCTTGCACGTCCAAGTCGATGTCTTCGCGGACGAAACATTGGTAACGGTGGATGTCGAAAATCACATTGCTAAACGCCGGTTCGTCCATAAAGCCGCTGTATTCGCTATAAGAGCGGAAGCCATCATGAAACACCACCGCCACGGCTTCGGCGGGGCAATACTTGCGGATGCGCTGGTAAGCATCGGTGGTGTATTGTTTCAGCAAGTCGGTCGGGATGTCCCAGCGGGGTTCGTTGAGGACTTCAATGCCGTGCAGGGCAGGGCTGTGGTGGTAGCGTTCCGCCAGCCGTTCCAGGACGCTTAAGGAATGGTCGATATAAGCGGCTTGGGTATGCCATTCGCAAACATCTTTAATGCCGCCATTGTCAAAGCCATTTTGGCAACCCGGGGCGGCGTGCAAGTCCAGCACGATAGCCAGACCCAATGCTTCCGCCCAGGCAAACGCATTGTCTAAGATAACCAATCCGCCTTGTACAAACGGATAGCGGATGTCACCGTAAGCGGGGTGGTAGGGGTAATCGGGGCCAAAAAGCCAATGTCCCACAGGGATACGCACGGCGTTAAGGCCCCGTGCGGCTATCCAAGCAAAATCATCACGAGTGATAAAGGTTTGCCAATGGCGGGTTAAAGTTTGCTCGGCCTTGTCGCCCAATTCTACGCAATAGGAGGTTTCATCGGTGGCTTGGAGGCCTTCGAACAAGCTGGGTACCATCCATTTTTCAATGACTAGCCAACTGCCTAAATTAACGCCGCGTAATTTTTTGCCAAAATGCTGGGTGGAGGTTGTGTTCATGTTAATTCTCCTTGCTAATTTAAGATCATAAGGTGATCCGGCGGGGATGGAAGGCTTCCGCCGTTGGTTGGTTGCTAATGGTCAACAAAGTGGCATCGGGCAGTTGTTGGCAAATCAAGCGGTACATCTCTGATTCCCCATTCGG
Organism: Methylovulum sp.; assembly: GCA_016919605.1. Lineage (GTDB taxonomy): Bacteria > Pseudomonadota > Gammaproteobacteria > Methylococcales > Methylomonadaceae > Methylovulum. The sequence continues at coordinate 3,355 of JACXTQ010000023.1, read as the reverse complement.
TGGTAGCGAATCAAACGGTTCTTGGGATAAAATCCATTTCGGTTTCTTTAAGAACAGGCGTACTACCCCTAAGCGTTGTTGTTGCTCGCGTGGCAATGCACCCACCCAGGTATCGACCTTATCCAGTTGCTCGATCAGTTCATCCAGACCTACCAAGGTCATATAGCGTTCCAATTCGCCTTGAGCAAAATTGTCCGCATCATCGGGATAGCAAATGGCATCCCGCAACGTGCCGTTAGGTAGGTAAGGGCGCGGGGGCATGAAAAACATCGGTTCGTCATCGGGCAATTCGATACGGCCTCCACCCCAAGGCCATAATCCGGCGACGGCTTTAAATAATTTTGCCCCACTGGCGGTATCGCCAGTGATTAACAGATGTTCGCCGGGGCGGATGTATTCGTCAAAAGCCGACATGCACACCATGCGATCCAGTTTGCCCAAGCACAATTGATGGAAGCGTAAGATAGGTTGTTCGGATTTTTCCAAGACAATCCGATAGGGGTCGGGACGGTCTATTTCTTCTTCTAACGCATCAAGGGCTTGGACTAAGCTTAATACCCGTTCGACTGAGGCGCGCCATTGCGCGACACCGGACATATTGTCAACCGGCCAGGACAATGCCGAGGTGGTTTGCTGGAAGGCTTGCACCGATTGCATCAGGCTGCCTAAGGTAATGCTGCCTAAGATATAGCGCGGGGCCGAGACCAGTATCGGAAAGGCCATCGACAGCACCGAGTAGCCGGAGGTGAACAAGATGATGTTGGACATGGCATGGGTTTGCCGGTTGAAAGCATCGCCAATTGTGGCGAACAATTTGCTCAGGCGTTGGCGTTCTTTGGCTTCGCCTTTAATCAAGGCGATGGCGTGGGAGTTTTCGCGGACAGTGACCAAATCAAAGCGGAAATCCGCTTCTACGGTTTGTCGGGCATCGGTGGCCTTGGTTAAGGGCCGGCCTATGCGCCAACCGAGAAACGAGGCGCTGGCTGCATAAAGAATTGCCGCCCACAGCAGGTAGCCGTGGATATTGACGGTAAATAGGCCAAGATTGACGGTAATGGTGCCGGAAATGCTCCAGAGTATCGTGGAAAAACTGACCAATGACAGCAGGCTATAAAACAGCGTGTGGCAAAGGGCAATGGCATCCTCGGTGGCGATACGGATGTCTTCGGCAATGCGCCCATCAGGGTTGTCGTGTTGGGCGGTTTTGATATGGGTGACTTGGTAATGTCGCCCTTTTTGCATCCAGCGGGCGGTGATCTGTTCGGTCAGCCAAGAGCGCCAGCCAATTTGCAAACGCCGTTTGATATTTAGATGTTTGACGGTGACGGCCATGCTGGAGGCAAAAATCAGTATCAGCAAGGCTAATTCTTTCAACAATCCAGGCATGGAATGCTGTTCTAGAGCATTAAATAGCGCCGCGCTCCATTCGGTGATCAATACGGCAATGACCATTTGCAGGATGGTCAGGATAACGAGCAATAAGGTTTGGCGGCGAATTTCGCCCCCTGTCTGCCCAGACCAAAAAGGGCTGGCCAAGCGGATAAATTGCATGAAAAATCCGTTTTTATACCACATAATCCTTGCTCCTTATGATGGGAGCCTTAGCACAAGCTTGTTTGTCAGTTATTATTTATCTTTTGCTAAGGCAAAGTTGCTAAAAACGTAGCGGACGCTTCAGTGGCTTTGGTTATTTTTGTAAATGCCGGCTCCAGCTATGTCAGGTTATTTTTAGGGTTGGCGCTTTTTCAGTGGTCGTCTTAAAGCTTTTTGATGGTTGGAGCGTGGATAGTACTTTTTATTATCGTTCCCATGGATGCCCTTTACACCCTGTGGCGGATACGCTTTGGCGTGGGAACGATAATAACTAGTTACCTTTAATCGATCAAAACAAAATCTTCTTTACCTACGCGGCATTCAGGGCAACGCCAGTCTTCCGGCACGTCTTCCCAACGAGTGCCTGGGGCAATATCAGAATCAGGATCGCCTTCGGCTTCGTCATAAATATGTCCGCAGACTTCACATTCGTATTTTTTATAGTCAGACATGGTTTTCTCCGTTTTTTAAGGATAGAAGGGTAAATAAAGCTGCCATTTGGGGTAGCTAGTTTGAATGTAACATTTTTTGGGTAATTTTCAATGCTAATCTGTGCCGCACTTTTTAAACGGTAGGTAAGTGCTTGCTTCGATTTTATAAACTTGTACGGCTTTTTGCTCGCGCCTTAAAAAATCGGCGATGGCCAAGGCGAATTGTGCGTCTTTAATCCAATGGGCGGAGTAGGTGGTTACGGGTTCAAAGCCACGGGCAATTTTATGCTCGCCTTGCGCTCCTGAGTCAAAGCGGGCGAGTTGATGGCTAATGCAATAATCTATGCCTTGGTAGTAGCAGGTTTCAAAATGTAGCGAGTCATAGTCCTCATAACAACCCCAATAGCGTCCGTACAGGGTGTCTTGGCCAATAAAGCTCAGGGCGGCGGCGACCGGCTTGTCGTCTTTAAGCGCGATCACCATTAATAGCTGCTCAGGCATGGTCTGGGCGAGTTGTTGGAAGAACGCTAGGTTAAGATAGGGCTGGGAGGCTTTTTTTAAGTAGGTGAGGGCGTAAAACTGAAAAAATACCCGCCATTGTTCAAGGCTGACATCAGTGCCTATAACCGTTTGCAAATGAACGCCTTGTTCACTGACGCGGCGGCGTTCACGCTTGATCATTTTGCGTTTGCTGGCACTTAAGGTCTGCAAAAAATCATTAAAATTGCCATAGCCTTTATTAAACCACTGAAATTGTACGCCTTCACGGATAGGCAGGGGCAGGGCTTGCAACGCGTTAAGTTGCTCGGTATCGGGAAACAGGCAATGCCAAGACGAACAGCCATGTTCATCGGCCAGTTGCTGGAGGGTGGTCAGCAATAGCCGAAGGGTTTGCTGGGTGTCCACTCCCGCCCGCACGGCAAACCGTGGCCCAGGGCAGGGGGTGAAGGGGATGGCGGTCAGCAATTTGGGGTAGTAGGCCAAGCCGTGTTGCTGGTAGGCATGGGCCCATTGTTGGTCGAACACATATTCGCCGCGCGAATGGTGCTTGAGATACAGCGGCATGATCGCGCATAAGCCGTCCGCATCCGTCACTAGCAGATGCTGGGGTAGCCAGCCGGTGTGTGCGCATACACTGCCGGATTGCTCAAGGGCGAGCAGGAATTCATGGCGGAGGAACGGGTAGGCATCGCCAGCGAGGGCGTTCCAAGCGGTGGCCTCAACGTGCGCTAAGCTGTCCAGCCGTTGAACTTGCATGTTTGGCCCGTATCGGTTTGCTTATAGGCCATGCAGTTCCGCATACAGGGCGCGGAACTCGTCACTTAATTTGT
>JACXTQ010000022.1 GCA_016919605.1 Methylovulum sp. | reverse complement strand
TTGCGTACCCAGCGGCACGCTGACATAACAATCTTCGCCCTTTTTACCCGTGCATTTGTTGCCCATGCCTTTTTGACCCTTTTCGGCCCTATGGACGGCATGGTAGCGGAAATCGACCAAGGTGTTGATATTCTCTACGGCAATCAGATAAACGCTACCGCCGTCGCCGCCGTCACCGCCATCGGGGCCGCCTAAGGGGATATATTTTTCACGGCGAAAGCCAATCGCACCATTGCCGCCATCACCCGCTTCAACGCGAATTTCCGCTTCATCAACAAATTTCATAGTTGCTCACACTGTAAAGCCAGACTGTAAAAACAAAAAAAGCCCCGCCATGCAAACAGCGGAGCTTTTATAAAGATGCAAGGTCGTTGCACCTGGGCAGGAAGATTCTCCCTACGGCATCGGATATGACCGATGGCTTTTTGTTATGTGCCATCAATCCAAAAGGTGACGGATTGTGCATATACATGACGGCACGGCCTAATCTTAGGTACGCCACCTAACAGCTAAGCCAAGCCCTAGCAAAGGCTTCTTGGCCTGTCTTAAAAAATTCAATACTAAACGGCACAAAGCCATGCAGCAGAAACAACAACGCGCTATCGCGCCATTTTAAGTCACCGACCAGCGCGACCCCGTCAACGTGTTGTTGCAGGAACTCGTCATCCTCATCGTCATCCCAATTGACAAACGTCGCTATATTGAGAAAGCCCTCATCTATGAGGATCAGGACTTTGGCGCGGCCATGACGCTTGATAAAAGCGACTACCTGTTTTTTTATAGCGTCCGCTTCGGTGCGCACCAACACGCCGGACACATGGACTATCACTAAATTATTTTCTTCAAACTCAACCGCCAATGCCATCAGCACCACCTTGTGGTTGATAAAAACAATATAGAAAAACTCAAGAGTACAAACAGGTAGCTTTAGTGCGCGTGGCGTTAAGCCAAACCACGCCGTTTTTAAGCGGCGGCGACAGCCTCGGCAACGATGCTGACAAATTTACGGTTTTTAGGGCCTTTGACCTGAAAAACGACTTTGCCATCAGCGGTCGCAAACAAGGTGTGGTCTTTGCCACAGCCGACGTTATCGCCTGCATGGAAATGAGTGCCGCGTTGGCGGACAATAATGTTACCTGCGGTGACTGATTCGCCGCCATAACGTTTTACACCTAACCGTTGCGCATTTGAGTCGCGTCCGTTACGGGTACTACCACCAGCTTTCTTATGAGCCATTTCTTTAACTCCTGATTATGCAGAAATGCCAGTGATCTGGACTTCTGTGTAATATTGACGATGCCCCATGTGTTTCATGTGGTGCTTACGCCGTCTGAATTTAATAATTTTGACTTTTTTATGTCTGCCTTGAGACATAACGGTCGCCGTTACTTTGCCGCCTTCGATAAACGGCAAGCCGACTTGCACCGAATCACCGGACTGAATCATGAGCACTTTGTCAAATTCAACGCTATCGCCAGCGCCCAATTCCAGTTTCTCTATTTTTAAGGTTGTACCCTCTTCAACGCGGTACTGTTTACCACCTGTTTGAATTACCGCATACATTTGCGTAAGCTCCGTCAAGCATTAATCTGTTAAAAAATCAGTCCGCCATTATATGACGGCAACCCACTTAAGTCAATGGAAGTTTTATAAAATTCAAGTAGAACGGCGGCTTGGGATGGGTTTTGCCGCTGGATTTTATGGCTGATTACACCGTTTAACCCATCGGACGGATGGCCCAAATGCAACAGGCGGTGCAATGCTATCGTCTCGCACCCTACGGTATGCGCCTTAGCGCGTTACACAAGCTCAATGCGTAATGTGCGGCCAACAGCGTTCGCCGCTTTTTTTAAGGTATCCAGCGTCACGGATTGAATGGCCGGATCAAAAAGCTGATCTAGCTGGCGGCGGCTGGTGTGCATCCCTTCGGCCATTGCGGTTTTTGTCAGCCCGTTTTCTTTCATGGCGTGCGTAGACCAATGACTATTAAGTAATATTATTTTATCGCTCTGGCGCGGAAACTATAGGTAAACTATCCTCCCTCATTCCCCAATATTAAAATACGGCGGCATATTATGGATATAGGCCATGTACATTACATCCGCCATCGTCCACAACACATCCAGCTTAAATTTTAAAATCTCCACCATCCGATCTTGTTGCTCGCGGGTTTTGTACCAATCCAACGTAATCGCTAAGCCGTGTTCGACATCGCGGCGGGCTTCGGTCAGGCGTTTGCGGAAATAAGTGTAACCTTCCATATCCACCCAAGGGTAATGTTCAGGCCAATTGTCCAAGCGTTGTTGGTGGATTTTCGGCGCGAACAGCTCGGTCAGCGATGAGCTGGCGGCTTCGTGCCATTCGGCGCGGCGGGCGAAATTGACATACGCATCCACGGCAAAACGCACCCCCGGCAAGACATGCTTTAAAGATGTGACATCCTCACGGCTTAAGCCGACGGCGATACCCAATTGTATCCACGCCTCAATACCGCCCGGATCGCCAGGGTGGCCGTCATGGTCAAGAATGCGTTGAATCCACAAGGCGCGGGTTTCGCGGTCGGGGCAGTTGGCAAGAATATTGGCATCTTTCAGCGGAATGGACACCTGATAATAAAAACGGTTGGCTACCCAGCCTTGCAGTTGCTCTTTCGTCAACTTACCTTCATTCATCAGCGTATGGTACGGATGATGGATGTGGTAATACTTTTCCATACCGCGCAGGGCGGCTTCAAATTCTTCACGGTTCCAGGCTTGTTTGTCTGCACAACTCATGGTCGTCTCCTTAGTGTGGGTGTTTATAGTTATTGGGGTGGTGACTTAAAGGCTTGCGATAGCCGATTGAAAAAACGGGGCAGGTGGTGTTCGCTATCGGGCGCTTCCTTGGCATAAAATTCTTTGGCGATTCTAAAGCATAATTGATTGCGGTAGTTTGTATTAATCTCTGCCTTGGGCGACATTTTTGAACCGTTAGGGGATTTAATGCGCTCCCATTCAGGTTTCGATTTGGCAAACGTCAGTAAAATATACGCCAAAGCATCCTTGTCCGCTTCCGTGGCTTGAGGGTGGGTGAAGCTATCTAGCCAGTTATTTTGGAAATCTTCAATGGAAGGGCTGTTGCTTAAGTGGTGATGGTGGATGCGGTTTTTTGCTTTGGTGAAATTATCGCGGATATCCTGACGATTGTTCATATCCTGAAGCATGTTTTGATAAAGGCTAGGCAAATCTAAACCATAATGCTGGCTTAACATGTCCTGCATCTCAGGAATCAAAAAATAAGCTTCTTTATGTAATAGCCCTGTCACCCAAATAGCATGGCCTTGGCCGCCATTATTGACCTTGCCGTGTTGGTAAAGGTCTTGATAAATGCTCCATAAATCCTTGAACGGGTAATCGCCTTTAGGGATTTTTTTGTTATTCAAATCAATATCAATTAACGCAAATAGCTTATTAAGGCTTAAATAGGATTCACTGGGCTGGACGGTCTGGTGTTTGGCGTTTAAATAACAATAAGCTTTAATGACATTTTCTTGATTGCCACAGACATAAAAACTAGGCTCTGGCCTTCTGGTGGTGCGCCACCATTCGGGAATGGCGCGATAATAAAAGGCACTGTCCTGCGTGGTTTCGGCAAATGCTTTAATACGGGCGGCATTGGCGGTCGGTTTAAACGGGGTGCTGTCGCCTTCACAAAGCACCACGACACGATTGCGGATGGCAGGGTCTTTAATAATCTCATCACAATGGGCTTCCAATTCGGCATCCGAAAAACTCATCCTTTAGCTCCGTTAAGACAATAGCTTAGGCTCAAGCTCTTTGATATGGGCAGGCGTGACACCCCGACACAGCTCATAAGAATGTGTTGCCAAAATATATTGGTTGCTTGGCCCCCATTCAAGTAAATCATCGACTATGTGGCGTTGCCAATCAGGATGGAATGCGTTTTCTATTTCGTCCATCAAGACGATGTTTTCATCTTGGGGGATTATTAATTTTAGCCAGACATAAAGGCTCAAGCGTTTTAATTCGCCGTGGCTTAAATCTTCGGGATAAATGTCCTTGCCTTCTGGGGTTTTAAAAACAACGCCTATGATATTCGCTTTATCGTCTAGGAGAGGCAGTACGGTTTTATCCCGTGTTAAGGCATTCAATTCTTCAATTATTTTTGGGTAGGTGAGGCCGTTAGTTCCGGTGTCAACTAGAGTTTTGAAGTCTTGATTGCGGGCTGTCTCAATAAGAGATACAAGGGTGTCGGTTGCAAAAACATCGTAGGTTAGGAAGTTGCGCAAGCTACTTTTAGATTTTTCAATGGCTTGTTCATAATATTGATGTCGATATGGGCCTTTGGGATCGGTTTTTCTTTTGAAAAGCTGTTGCTTTTCATTCTTGCTAAGAAAAAGAAAAATTTGAGTTGAAGGGGCGGAAAGAAATATCTTTTTTGCAATTGCCGTTAAAAAAACTTTTATTTCTTGCGCTGTCTTGTCGCCGTTTGCAGAACGGCATAACAGCCCCATTTTATGTCCATCAGCGGAATAGGTGACAATATAATATTGATTTTTTAGTATTAAATTTTTTAATATATTGTTTATTAAAGGGTTTATATTGTTAATCTTTTCTTCGAGGGTTGCGATTT
>JACXTQ010000145.1 GCA_016919605.1 Methylovulum sp. | reverse complement strand
TTTCGGTAGCTCTTTTTCTTGGCGGAATACTTTGGAAAGGGCTGCACCATTGATGCTGACGGCCTTATGCACAGCCTTACCTGCACGGCTAGGCTTGATTATGATCGGCGGTGAAGGTGCTTTGGTTATAGGCGGTATTGCAGCCGCCTCGATAGGCTTATCCTTAAATGGCAATGCGCCTTGGTTGGTTATGGTGGCGATGGTTCTTGCTGCTGCCGTTTCTGGTGGCCTTTGGATTGCTAGTACCGGATGGTTAAAACACTATCGGGGGGTTAACGAGACCATCACCAGCCTATTATTTAACTATATCGCTATCGCTTTATTGAACCATCTCATCACCGGCCCGATGCGTGACCCGCAGAGCTTGAACAAACCCGCAACCATGCCGATAGGCAGTGCCAATATGATTACGGACATACCTGCACTAGGTGTGCACTGGGGTCTGGTATTCGGTTTGGTGCTCTGCCTGCTTTACTATCTCATTTTCCAGCAAACCACGTTGGGATTTGCCGTGCGTATCATCGGCGGCAATATCCGCACCGCTAAGATCGTCGGGCTTCCGGTAGGCCGTTTGACCGTTATGACGTGTTTTTTTGCCGGAGCCGCAGCGGGTTTGGCGGGAATGATCGAAGTCGCCGCCATCCACGGTACAGCGAACGGGTCTTTAGCGGCAGGATACGGTTATGCGGGTATCCTGGTTGCCTTTCTCGCTAGGCAAAATCCACTGACCGTCATTCCTGTGGCTATCTTATTAGGTGGCATTTCCGCGAGTGCTGGCTTGCTGCAACGCAGCCATCATTTACCTGATGCGACCGTCTTCATTCTACAAGGCATTATTTTTATCGTGATCCTGTTAAGCGAAACGTTATACGGGCGTTTGAAATTACTCTGTGACGAAAGGAGCCGGACATGACTGAAACCATTTTAGGTTGGTGGGGTGTCCCCTTAGCCATATTGGGTGGCGCAATTCGGGCGAGCACGCCGTATTTGTTTGTTAGCCTTGGCGAATGCTTAACTGAAAAAAGCGGACGGACCAATCTGGGGCAAGAAGGTAATCTTGTTTTGGGTGCGATGACCGCTTATGCTGTTTCTTATCTCAGTGGTTCGCCTTGGTTAGGTGTATTTGCTGCCGGATGTACGGGTATGCTGCTAGGGCTACTCCATGCGTGGGTTTGCCAGTTTAAAAAAGTCAACGATATAGCAGTCGGCATTGCCCTGATGCTGTTCGGGATCGGTGTCGCATTCTTTTTTGGCAAACCTTATATACAACCCACTGCCCCACATTTGCCAGCGATTGGTTTTGGTAACTGGAGCGATATTCCCCAAGTCAGAGCCGCCCTAGAGATTAATGTGCTGTTTCTGTTCGGGCTTTTGCTCGCGCCTTTATTATCATGGGTGTTATCGAGCACACGCTGGGGTTTGATGCTACGTACGGTTGGCGATAGCAGTGACGCAGCGGATGCCTTAGGTTTTTCGGTCAATCGGGTGCGGATGGTGGCGACGATGATTGGCGGCTTTCTTGCCGGAGTCGGCGGCGCATTTCTATCCTTGTATTATCCTGGCAGCTGGAATGAAGGTTTATCCAGCGGACAAGGATTAATTGCCGTCGCGCTGGTTGTGTTTGCCCGTTGGGATCCCATGCGCTGTTTGTATGCTGCCCTTTTGTTTGGTGGTGCGGGCGCATTAGGCCCTGCCCTACAATCGGTTGGTTTCTCAAGCGGCTATTATCTATTCAACGCCGCCCCTTATGTACTCACTCTTATATTAATGATAGTCACCTGCTCACCGCAGCGTACTTTAGCTGGCGTTCCTGGCGAGCTTTCCATCACCAAATGAGGCAATGACACCTATGAATACCTTTTTAAAAAGCGAACCCTACCCTTATCCTTATAACGGTGATTTACGGCCAGAAAACACTTGCCTGATTATCATCGATATGCAGTTCGATTTCTGCGGTGAAGGCGGTTATGTCGATAAGATGGGCTATGATTTATCACTCACCCGCGCACCTATCGAGCCGATAAAAAGCGTCTTAGCCGCTTGCCGCCAGCAAGGCTTCCATATCATTCATACCCGCGAAGGGCATCGTCCTGATTTGTCCGATTTACCGAAAAATAAACGCTGGCGTAGCCAACAAATCGGTGCGGGCATTGGTGACGAAGGCCCTTGTGGACGAATTTTGGTACGCGGTGAACCTGGCTGGGACATCATCCCTGAATTGGCGCCTTTACCCGGCGAGCCGATCATCGACAAACCCGGCAAAGGCTCGTTTTATGCCACCGATCTGGATTTATTGCTGAACACGCTCGGTGTAGCCAATATCGTCCTGACAGGCATCACCACCGACGTATGCGTCCATACCACCATGCGCGATGCGAATGACCGTGGCTATGAATGCGTATTGCTGGCGGATTGTTGTGGCGCAACCGATTATGGTAACCATTTGGCGGCATTGAACATGATCAAAATGCAAGGCGGGGTTTTTGGTGCGGTATCGGATTCAGAAAGCTTCATCCAGGCGATTTCATGACTGCCGAGGCTTTAACTAGCCCTTACCAAAGCGCGACAGCGTTGGAAGTGATCAATCTTTGCAAAAGCTTCGGGGCTTTACGCGTACTGGACAATATATCCTTCCAGCTACAACGTGGCTCATTCCATGCTTTACTGGGCGGAAACGGTGCAGGAAAAAGCACCTTGGTCAAATGTATCATGGGGTATTACCACGCCGATGAGGGAAGCGTGCTGATTGGCAACCACGAACGCGAAATCAACAATACCCGCGATGCCCACCAGCATGGCCTAGGCATGGTTTACCAGCATTTCACCTTAGTCCCTGAAATGACCGTTCTGGAAAACCTTGTGTTGTCACGTTCGCCTATCCCGAAAATCATCAATTGGCAGAAAGAAAAACAACATCTTGAAAGCTTAATGGCAGAAATGCCTTTCCAGATTCCCCTACACAAAAAAGCCAGTGCCTTGGCGGCCGGAGAAAAACAAAAAGTTGAAATCCTCAAACAGCTTTTTTTGCAGCCGGAAATATTGATCCTAGATGAACCAACGTCGGTGCTAACCCCGCAGGAAGCCGATGAAGTCCTCGACATGCTAAAAGAGTGGACACGTAGCAAAAACCTAAGCGTCCTGATCATCACCCACAAATTCCGTGAAGTGATGAATTTTGCCGATGATGTCAGCATCCTTCGCCGTGGTAAGCTGACCTATAGCGGCCCGCTGGCAGAAAAAACACCCGCCATGCTGGCGGAGCTGATGGTGGGTAATGAAGAAATCGCATCTACTGGCGCACGTGAGTTGGCAATAAAAGGCGATATTCGGCTGGATATTCATCAGCTTGTCGCCTCCAACGATAGCGGCACAGTAGCGGTGGATGGCATAAGCCTAAAGTTACATGGCGGCGAAATACTCGGCATTGCTGGCGTATCCGGCAATGGTCAGAGCGAACTGGTTCAAGTGCTATCTGGACAACGCAGCCCTGATAGCGGCGACATCCGTGTCTTCGGCGAAACTTATACCGCCAGCCGGGAGGAAATGGCGAGACATAAACTGTATTGTCTTCCGGAAGAGCCGCTACGAAACGCCTGTGTGCCGCGCATGAACCTAGTTGAAAATCTGGCCTTACGAATTTTTGACCAACCCCGTTATACACGCTGGCGATGGTTCCTTAACCGTCAAGCACTCAAAGCCCACGCCTTGAAATTAATAGATCGTTACCATGTTCGTCCGCCTGAACCAGAACGCTGGATTGAAACTTTATCGGGCGGGAATGTGCAACGTTTAGTGTTGGCGCGGGAAATATCCGGCGAAGTGGATTTGTTAATCACCGCCAACCCCTGTTTCGGCCTCGATTTTGCCGCTACCGCCGAAATTCGCCGCCAATTGATGGAGGTGCGTAATCGCGGGGTCGCTGTTTTGCTGGTCAGCGAAGACCTCGACGAATTGTTGGAACTCAGTGACCGTATCGCGGTGATATTTGAAGGCCAACTGCGTTATGAAGCCCCCATAGCACAAGCCAACATGGATGAAATAGGTTTGAAAATGGCAGGTCATTAAGTAAATGCCCGCCAATTAGCCAGCAGTTTTTTAGTCTCCAACTTGTAGAGAATTAACCTTGAATACTTCAGCTGATAATTTATCGTTTGACCTGTTTTCATTAAGACAAGCCTATCTGGACGGCACGACCACAGTATCGGCAGTCATTAAGCAAAGCTTGGCGCGGGTTAAAGATTTTAAAAGCCATAATATCTGGATTAACTTGCACGCCGAAAGTACGCTCATGGCGCAAGCAAAAAAACTGGAAGATTTGGACCCGCACGATTTACCCCTGTACGGCATCCCGTTTGCCGTCAAAGACAATATTGATTGCGTCGAACTACCAACCACCGCCGCTTGCCCTGGTTTCAGCTACCTACCCGCAAAATCGGCATTCGTTGTCCAAAAGTTGATCGACGCGGGCGCGGTGCTGATCGGCAAAACCAATATGGATCAATTTGCTACTGGCCTGACTGGCACACGCTCGCCTGAGCCTTACGGCATTTGCAAAAACGCCATCAACCCTGATTACATTTCTGGTGGTTCCAGCTCCGGTTCGGCGGTGGCGGTGGCCTTAAATATCGTCAGTTTTTCGCTAGGCACAGACACCGCTGGTTCTGGGCGCGTGCCAGCCGGATTTAATAATATCGTCGGCTTAAAACCCACGCGGGGTTTACTCAGTTGCAGCGGCGTTGTCCCCGCCTGCAAAAGCTTGGATTGCGTATCGATTTTTAGCCAAACTCTCGCTGAGGCCGAATACTTATTCGACATAGTCAACGCCTACGACACTAACGACAGCTATGCCCGTAATGACCGCCAAGGCTTAGATGCCGGTATGATGGCAACGGCACAATTACGCTTTGGCGTACCCAAACCCGAACAGCTACAGTATTTTGGTGATCCAGAAAGCTCTGCGTTATTTACGCAAACTATCGCCAAACTACAAACTTTGGGCGAAGTCGTAGAAATCGATTTCCAACCTTTTCTGGAAGCGGCGGCCTTGCTTTATGAAGGCCCGTGGATTGCAGAACGTTATGCCGGAATTCGTCACTTTGTTGAAGCTTTTCCGGAGCAATTGCATCCAGTTATACTTCAAGTACTGTCCGGTGCCAAAGAAAAAAATGCGCTTGATGCTTTCGATGCTTTGCATCGCTTGCAACAGTTAAAACAAATTGCGCTTTCGGTAGTGAGCGGTTTGTCATGTATCGTTGTGCCAACAGCACCCTGTATTTACAGGATCGAAGAAGTACTTGCCGATCCTGTGCAGTTGAACAGCAACTTGGGTTATTACACCAATTATATGAATTTGCTGGATTTATGTGCGGTAGCGATGCCATCGGGATTTTATAAAAATGGTCTGCCGTTTGGCGTTACTCTATTTGCTCAAGCGATGTCGGACTTACGTTTGCTGGCTTTCGCCAAACGTATTGAGGAATTGCATACGGATGAGGCGGTAACAAGAGCGTCCGATGCCGAGCTTAGAGGAAATTTATTTGCTGATTCGAACCGTTACCAGCGCATAGCAGTTTGCGGCGCACATATGCATGGCTTGCCGTTAAATCGGCAATTACTTGATCTTGGCGCTAAGTTTTATGCTACAAGCTGCACTTCGCCTAATTACCGATTATTTGCTTTGGCAATTGCACCGCCAGAACGTCCGGGCTTGGTGCGTGATGAAGAGCAAGGACAGACGATCGAACTGGAGTTGTGGGATTTACCCAAGGAAAATTGGGCGAATTTTATCGCCAACATTAAAAGCCCGCTTTGCATTGGCTCCGTAGAACTGGAAGATGGTCGATCGGAATACGGTTTTTTATGCGAAAACTATCCGATTATAAAATCGGTTGAAATTACCCGCTTTGGAGGTTGGCGCAATTATCTGAAAGCTAAATAGAAATCTTACGGATTGCTGACTGATTGCTGTAGAAATGAGCCTGGAAAACCTACCTGATTATTCCCCAACAAACTGGACCGGCTTATGCCAGTGTGCCAACACCATACAACCTT